>CALLYA010000481.1 GCA_937875495.1 uncultured Verrucomicrobiota bacterium | reverse complement strand
CCCCGACCCCGATCTTTCTTCGCCATGGACTCTACGGACGGCCTTTAGCTCGGCCTAGAAACGTACACGTACACAGCGAAGCGGTACACGTACACGTACACGATGATGCGGCGAGTACGAGTCCGTGATTCGCCATGGACCTATTCGTACGGCGTCTGGGTAATGCCCACCACCCCTCCACTTCGCCTATTGATTTCCACCTGCACTTGGAGCTCATTGAGCAGTGGGCTTGTGTCCCAGGAACGGAGTGTTGATCATGAAAAGTGTCATTCGTTTTGCAACGGGATTCTGCTTGCTGTTCACCCTGGCGGGGTGCTTGCCGGATCGGGTTTTCTGGTCGCCGGACGGGAGCGTAGCGGCGATCATCACCGGCGATCAGAATGACGGACATCTCATCTTTTGTGATGCGGATGGGGTCACGTTGGATTCGGGACTCGATGGAATCGCGCACCTGGAATGGCTTCCCGAAGGAAGAGGAATCCTGGTCGGGATCAACCGCACATGGGATCAATGGTCTCAGATTGACGCGGAGCTACTGGACTTTGAACGTGCACGGGTGGCGGAACTGATCGAAAGGATCTCCGCCGGAACCGGCTCCGAGCATGGTGTTGTGGATTGGATCAACGCTCAACGCGAGAGCAAAGCACTCGGTCCCAATCAGCTACTGATTGTGTCCCACTACCTGGCAGATCACCCCGACATCACACTACCCGCTCAGGTCGCAGCCGCGCTCCCACCGAAAGAGCCAGTGGAAGGCGTCCAATTGGTGGAATTCGAGGTCAACGGCATGCAGCTCGGCGAACGAAGCGAGCTCGGGTTTGTGACCGAGCCGGTCTGGGCGATTCGCCCCTCTCCGCACGGTGACCTCGCACTGCTGGTCTACGGTCAGGCATTCAATCAAAGCAGCATGCCGCTGAAGCTCGCACTGCTCTCGCTCGGGCGCGATGGCGCCCCCGTACAGGGGCGGATCCTCAGTCCCAACAGCGCGTTCTACCCGGACTGGGCCCGGGATGGCAACAGCATCGTCTTCGCCGAGGCCGACTTCATCACGAGCGACCATCAGCCCTTTTCCCTGGGCAAGATCCGAGAGGCCGAGGTGTTTAACAAAGAGGGCGTATTGCAGTGGGAGCCACCGATGACCGACCACGCCATCATCCTGATGAGCGAACAGACCTGCATCCGCACATTGAGCGACGGGCAAATCCTATTCAGCGGGCCGGAGGGTCAGTTCCCGAGCGGAGTTAAGGACGGGATTCGCAGGCTCGGCCTCTTCAGCCTCGATCCCGAACGCCGGCCCACGGTCAGCTCCATGCTCGCCTATGAGACCAGCATGGAGATCGGTAATTTCGGTTGGACCTTCGAGGTCAATCCGGAAGAGCGCCGCGTCGCACTGGTTGCCGAAGACGGTCGCGTCGCCATCGTCACCCTGGCGGACGGCTCCGTCGATTTCACCCAGCCGGAAGCAGATACGGACTCCAATCTGCTAACCCTGCCGAAATGGCGCGCACAAGGCGACCTCTGCCTCTGTCTGCCATTGCCGGAAACCACCGGAAACGGGGCGGAAGCCGAATTGGTCCTCTATCGGGATGGAAACAAGCAATCGCTGAGCGCAAATTGGCCCGAAAGCTGGATCAAGGGATTCCTGGACTGACCCCGTTGGGAGGGGCGGTAGTCGGCGCGACTTAATCCCCAGTCCACCCTGTCCACCCTCCCCCATCAGCAGGACAAACGTCCACTGTTGCAGCAGGCCTCAGGCATCCGGCCGCAGGCCGGACCTAATCCCTCCCGTATACCCCCAATTTCTTGAAGAGCTCATCGGCGACCCAGATCGAGCTGGAGACCAGGACGATCCAGAACCAGTCCCAGCCGGACAGGTGGGTGGTGCCAAGAAGTGTATGCCCGATCGGGGTATGCACCGCCAATAACTGTAGGAAGATCGCGGCCCCGATTCCCCAGAGCAGCGGCCGGTTGCTCAACAGGCCGATCGTAAAGATCGATTGGAAGTTCGATCGGGCATTGAATGCCTGGAACCACTGGAAAGCCGCCATCGCAGTGAAGGCCATGGTCCGCGCGTGCGCCAGAGAGCCGTGTCGCCAAGCGTACCAGAACATACCGATCGTTCCCGCCGCCATGAGCGGCATCAGGAGCAGCATCCGCAAGCCAACCATTTTGTCGATAATAAAGGCCTTGGGATCGCGCGGTGGATGCTTCAACACATCAGAATGTCGGGGTTCTACCCCGAGTGGTACCGTGCATGCCGCGTCCGTCACCAGATTGATCCAGAGGATCATGACCGCGGTCAACGGCAGCGGGATGCCGAGGACCAGCGCGGCCACAAGTGTGACGATCTCGCCCAGGTTCGTCGTGAGCAGGAAGTAAACCACTCGTCGCAGATTGCTGTAAATGACCCGCCCTTCCTCCACCGCATGAACGATCGTGGCGAAGTTGTCATCGGTCAGCACCATGTCGGCGGCCTCCTTGGCCACTTCAGTGCCGGCCCTGCCCATCGCGATGCCGATATCCGCGCCTTTCAACGCAGGCGCGTCGTTGACGCCATCGCCGGTCATCGCGACGATCTGCCCATGTGCCTTGAGCGCCTCCATCAATTTGAGCTTGTGAGCTGGAGAGACACGGGCAAAGACCCCGCCGGCCAACGCGGCTTCGGCCAATTCCGGCTTTTCCATGGCGTCGATGTCCGCGCCGGTCAGGGCTGAGTCGCCCTCCGTGATCCCAACTTGGCGCGCGATGGCCAGTGCCGTGGTGGCGTGATCCCCGGTGATCATGACCGGATGGATGCCGGCCTCCTTGGCGTCACGCACCGCCCGAGCGCTCTCTTCACGCGGTGGGTCGAACATCGCCCACAGCCCGACGAGGGTGAGTCCCGTCTCGACGTCCGATGGTTCCATTCCTTCTTGCCCTTGCGGCATCAGGCGATAGGCGCCGGCAAGGACCCTCAAGGCCTTGGCCGCATAGCCGTCGGCAGCCTCACGGATGCGTTTGTGCAGCTCTTCAGTGAGCTTCTCAGGCTTGCCGTCCCGAAGAATGTGGGTCGAGAAACTCAGGATTCGCTCCGGGCTACCCTTGACGTAGGCGACCCGTTCGGAGTCAGCACCCTCAGGGGCGTCGTGCAGGGTAGCCATGTACTTGGCATCGCTCGAAAACGCGATCTCACCGTGGCGTTTCACCGTGCCGCGCAGTTCCTCGATCTCCAAGCCGGATTTGATCGCGACCGCCAGGAGGGCACCCTCGCTCGGATTGCCCTCGACCACCCAGCCGGATTCGCCCTGCCGGAGGTTGGCGTTGTTGGCGAGCGCGCCGATACGCAGGAGTTGACGCAGGCCCTCCGGCATCTCTTCGACTTGCTCTCCATCAGGCCGAAGCAGTGTACCCTCCGGCCGGTAGCCGTCGCCGGTGGCCTCAAATTCTCCATCGTCCACCCAGAGCCGGCGCACAGTCATCTGATTCTCCGTAATCGTGCCGGTCTTATCGGTACAGATCACGGTGGTGGAGCCGAGCGTTTCGACGGCAGACATCCGCCGGATGATCGCGTTTCGCTGCGCCATCCGCCGAACTCCGAGCGCCAGCGTCACGCTGATCACCGCAGGCAATCCCTCCGGGATCGCCGAGACCGCTACGGCGACGGAGTACAACAACATCTCGCCCCACCCGTACCCACGCAGAATGCCGAGTACAAAAACGACCCCTGCCAACACCACCCCACCGATCCCAAGCACCATGCTCAATTTCTGCATCCGCCGCTGCAACGGCGTGCTCTCACGGATCGTGGCGTGGACCTCGCCCGCAATCCTGCCCATCGCAGTCCGCATCCCCGTCTCCACCACGACCGCACGCCCGCGCCCACCGGTTACATTGGTCGACATCCAGACCATGTTCACCTGGTCAGCCATCGGGGCATCCGCGTCCAATACCCCCGGCGTTTTGCCCACCGGCATCGATTCCCCGGTCAGTGCCGACTCGTCGGTCTTTAAATCATCACAGGCGAGGATCCGTGCATCGGCCGCGACCCGGTCACCCGTCTCCAGGATCAGGATATCTCCCGGTACAACTTGGTCCGCCTCAATACTGCGGACCTGACCGTCCCTACGCACACGGGCCAGGTGGGCGGACATCTTTCGCAGGGCCTCGATGGCGCCTTCGGCACGCCATTCCTGAAAATACCCGAGCAGCGTGTTCGCGACGATCACGACCAGGATCAACACCGCGTCCAATCGATGCCCGATCAGGAACGAGACCAGCGCTGCAATGCCGAGCAACGCGACCAATGGATCGTTCAGCTGCCGCAACAGCAGCTTCCAGGGCTGTGTACCCTCCTCAACCTCCAGCGAGTTGGCACCGACCTCCGCACGAAGCTGATCAGCCCGCGTTGCATCGAGGCCATCCTCTTCAGCCTGCAGTCGCTCCAGGATCGCCTCCGGTTCAATCGCGTGCCACTGGACGGGCTTATCGGTCTCGTTCATCTATTTTCACTCCTGGACATTGCGTGTGCATGGGCAAGTAGGAAAGCGCCGTATTCTCCTCATCCTATGGATGACCATCGCTGAAAAGAATGACTCTTAAAAAGGAAAAATCATAGCGATCCCATTCTGGTTTCACCCGGATCGGCGACCACGCCTCCTGGAAAGGAACCACAAACGGACCCCAATGACCATAATAGTCGGAGGTGGGAGGTGGGGTCGGAGGTGGGAAAGTGGACGTTTGGTTTCCGAACCGGCCAGGCCGAATCATGCTTTCCATCGATTTCGATTTCGATTTCGATTTCGACCCCGAGCTTGCTTCGCCATCGATTTTTTCGGACAGGCTGTAGCTCCATTCGCATCCTCGTGTACGGGAACGTGTACCGCTTCGCTGTGTACGTGTACGTTTCGGGGCCGAACGTCAATAGGCCCTAGTCTTCCTCGTACTCCTAGTCGTCCCCGTACCCGTACACGTAAACGTCCCGCCCTCCTGCAAGGTCCGGCACACCGTGTAATCCCACCCCGCAAAGTCTTGGACCCGGTAGCCATCCAACCTCTTGTGATCTAGCTCAAGCCCGTCCGACAGGTAGCCGCTTTCCCGACCTGACCTCCCCATCCGGACCCGGAAAGCCTCCCGCAGAGGGCGCAGTGGCGTTTTCGAGCTGGCATGGGGGGGAGGGCCAATGCTCTAATCCTGCCTTTTGGGAAAAGTTATTAACCCGTTTCCAACCAACCAAGCCTGTTGCAGGAATCACCTCAACCCCGCAAGCAAACCTCCCCATTCCCCCTCTGCGCCTCTGCGCCTCTGCGCGAGTTCTCCCCATCCGGTGCCGCAGTGTTTTCAGCTGGGCTTTTCGGATAGCCTCTAGCTCGAGCCCGTCCGACAAGGCGCGCTCCTTCAGGCGTCGCCTCCAGGCAATGGTTGCCAGGCGGGTCAGATCGGTCAGATCGGTCAGATCATTGTCGGGATCGGAATCGATTCCTGTTCGATATGACACCTGGGCTTCATGCACCACCTAATTTCGCTGCCGAGTTTTTTCAGCACCGCATAATGACGGTTGCGCTACCCGGTTTCGCATGTCCGAATCCCATCCCGCCTCCTTTCGATACCGTGACCGATAGCGACCCCGACCCCGATCTTGCCTCGCCATTGACCTTTTCGGCCGACCGCTGGTGAGAAAAGTCCTGCCACAGAGGTCACCGAGAACACAGAGGCGCACGTTTTTTCCCATCTCAACGCAACCCGGCTGAAGTAGGGGCTGTCTCGTCGATGGCGAAAGGAAGAATCTCTCTGTGAACTCTGTGCCCTCTGTGG
>CALLYA010000480.1 GCA_937875495.1 uncultured Verrucomicrobiota bacterium | reverse complement strand
TTCGATTTCGATTTCGATTTCGATTTCGATTTCGATTTCGATTTCGATTTCGATTCCCTCGATTCCCTTCAATGATCTGACAGATCGGCAACCATTGCCTGGAGGCGACGCCTCAAGGAGCCCGCCTTTTCAGACGACCTCCAGCCACCGCACCGTGCACCTCCCCCCGAACCACCAACCTCTCCCGCTTCCCGTTCCCCGTCTGCAAGTTCTATGAACGCACATGCCCCGGACAGGCAGGGCGAGCGTAGCCCATGCCGGCAGCTCCTGCTGCACTCAGACATGGCGATTTTGCGTGCATCGCTCCGCCCGGTTGTGAAAGATTCGCGGCGAGCTTAACACCGACTCTCACCTGAAATTCCGGGATGCTGATCATGCGCTGCAATCCTCTCATCCTTGCCCTCTTCTGCCTTAGCCTGTCGCTCGCACCCCAGGCACAAGCCCAATCCAGTCTGTTCGATTTCGAGTCAGACTCCGCCCCCGGTTGGCAGACGCTTGACCCTGACATGCCGGTGTCCGTCTGGGAACAAGCCGACACCAAGGAGCTGCACGGACGCTATCACCTGACCACCCTCTACCATCAACATGGTAAGACCGATGCCCCGACAGGGATCTGGATCTCGCCACCATTTGTCGTGAACGCCGCACCCATGCTGCTGCGCGTCGGCGGCGGCGGGCACCCGGAGACCTATGTCGCCCTTTGCTGCGCGAACGGTACGGAACTGCTGACCGCGCGCGGCGCGTTCTCCACGACCATGCACGTCGTCGAATGGGACCTCACACCCTGGATCGGAGAGACGCTCTTTCTCAAAATTGTCGACCGGCACTCCGGCGGCTGGGGGCACATCACCCTGGATGACGTGCGCACCGATGCGGCAGTCCTCCCACAATCCGCCGAAACGGCGGAGGCCTTTCGCGTGCAACAGGCGTCGAACATTCGGCGCACCGAGCTCGAAGCCAAACTCGCTGCCTACCCATGGGCCGCCCTCGAAAACGCCGTTGGCTTCCTCACCCGGTCCTACCCCGCCGCCTACGCCACCGATTGGTCCGAGCGCGTACAGGCCCTGCACCAGCGCACCGAGGCATTCGCACGATCAGTGTCATTGCCGACACCAGCCAACACGCCAAGCGTCGCTGAACTCGAATCAGTTTTAGACGAGCTCGCCCGACTTCAACGCGACGCACTCCTGGCCAACCCACTCCTGCACGCCGCACCCATCCTGTTCGTCCGCCGCCCGCAATACCTGCCCGATCATCACAATACCGCTACCATGTTCGTCTCCGGCGAGATCAACACCGGAAGCTACCGCGGCGGCGGCGCGCTCATGCGGCTGGATCCGCGGGCGGATTTCGCTCCTTCCACCATATTCGATCCCGGACCGGACGCCATGATCCGGGATCCCGAGGTCTCCTGGGATGGGACCCGTATCCTCTTCGCCATGCGCAGGGGCATTCAGGACGACTACCACATCTACGAAATCCCCGCTGACGGCGGCTCCCCGCGACAACTCACCCATGCAGCCGGCTTCGCCGATATCGATCCGTTCTACCTGCCCGACGGCCGGATCGGCTTCACCTCCACGCGCGAGCCGAAGTACTGCATGTGCAACCGCCACATCATGGGCAACCTCTACGTAATGGATGCCGACGGCGCGAATATTCACCAGATCGGGAAGAGCACACTGCACGAAGGTCATGGCAGTATGCTCCCGGACGGGCGCATCCTCTATGACCGCTGGGAATATGTCGACCGCAACTTCGGCGATGCCCAAGGCCTGTGGGCCGTCCGTCCCGACGGCACCGCACACGCCGTGATCTACGGCAACAACAGCCCGTCTGGCGGTGTGATCGACGCCCGGGCCGTTCCCGGGACCCAATGGATCTGCGCAATCCTGACCTCCTGCCACGATCGCCCCTGGGGCAGTGTCGCCCTGCTCGATATCGCGCGTGGCGTCGACAACGCCGAACCTGTCCTCCGCACCTGGCCACCCTCCTCCATCGATCTGATCCGCCCGGATGCCAATGACTACTGGGATTCATTCCTGGGGACCAGTCCCAAATACGAAGATCCGTTCCCACTCAGCCCCGAGTTCTTCCTCGTCTCCCGGCTGGTCGGCCCCCAGGACAAGACCGCACTCGCCCTGATCGACACCTTCGGCAATGAGACCATCGTCTACGAGGAGCCCGAGCTCGGCTGTTTCGACCCCATGCCGCTCGCGCAACGGACACGCCCGCCCGAACTGCCGATGAACCGCGATTTCGAAAACCAAAAAGGCAGCTTCTACGTCTATGACGTCTATCAGGGGAGCGTGATGGGGGCCGTCCCGCGCGGAACCGTGAAGTACCTCCGCGTCGTGGAATCGCCCGAGAAAAGGTTCTGGACGAATCCAAGCTGGGACGGTCAAGGGGTGCATTGCCCCGCCATGAACTGGCACGGGTTCGAAAACAAACGAGTCCTCGGGACCGTCCCCGTTGAGGCGGACGGCTCCGCTTATTTCGAGGCGCCGGCTGATACCTTCCTCTACTTCCAGCTGCTCGACGAGCGGAAGATGATGATCCAATCGATGCGCAGCGGGACCATTGTGCAGTCGGGCGAGACCCAGGGCTGCGTCGGTTGTCACGATGAGCGCCTCGGCGAGACCGCACCGACCGGACATCTCCCCAGCGCGATGCGCCGCCCACCCAATCCCCTGCTCGCACCCAACAGCTCCACCGAAATCCTGAACTACCTCGCAGATATCCAACCGATCTTCGACCGGAACTGCGTCGAATGCCACGACTTCGGCAAGCCGGCCGGCGAAAAGCTCCTGCTGGCGGGCGACAAGACCCTCGCATTCAACGCGTCCTACATCGATCTCTGGTCCGGCGGCTATCTCAGCAGCGTCGGCGGCGGCCCCGCACAGATCCTCCCCGCCTACTCCTGGGGCGCGCACCAAAGCCGCCTGATCCAAACCCTGATCAGTGGGCATGCACACGAACCGCTGAGCCTCAGCCCGGAGGAACTGGAGCAGCTCATCACCTGGATCGATCTGAACGCGCCCTATTACCCGACCTACGCATCCGCGTGGTCGGACAACCCACTCGGACGCGCACCGATCACAGGCGCGGAATTCCAACGGCTGGTTCAGTTGACCCAGGCGCCCTTCGTCCTCGGCCACGGTCCTAACAAGCGCGCACAGATCAGCTTCGATCGGCCGGAGCTGAGCCCATGCCTCGCACGGATCCCACAGGATCAACCGGCCGCCCGGCAGGAGGCGCTCGCCATCATCCGACGCGGCAGCGAACGCCTGAAGGAACGTCCACGGGCCGACATGCCGGGCTTCATCCCCGGTCCAATCGATCAGCAGCGGCAGGAGCGATATGACCTGATGCGGACAGTCGAGTGGCTCAACCGAAGTGCCATCCGCGAAGGCACCAAGCGCTTCGATCAGGTCAGGCCCTGATCACATCTGCTCGCGCACGGAACGTAGGACCCGCCCGTTGTCGGGGATTTTCACCACCCCTAGGTCCAGGGTCTTCCAAGGCCAGCCGGCGTGATCCACAAGGTCGAGCGTCACTTGTCGCTCCCCGGCCGGTAAGGACGCACGCAATACATGCACCTGTGCCGGGAGCGTCGTCCATGAACGCGTGTCCGCCTGGTTGGTCGCCGCAAAGAGCGCAAGCATCATGAAGGTGGCCAGATCGGAATTGGCCTCGTTGCCGACGCGGTCCGCGATGTAGATTTTGCCGGCGGTCACAGCAAACTGTTTGGCCGCCATCGCCGCCATCTGCGCATCCAGCTGCTCGCGCGCGGCACGATCGAGATCGGCAAGCCGGCAAGCCGTGCTGACGTCCTCACCATCCACACGCAAAACCCCACCGGCAGTGCGCCGCGGCATCGACACCAGCTCCGGGATCGCGACAATCATCGAGGGCTGCATCTTGAGCGGACTCGCCCCGACCTCCAGAAAGACGATCAGCTCGCCGTAGCCCGGGCGGACCGGCTGCGTCTCCGGTTCCAATGCGCCGTACTTCGCTTCCCAGGCGGCCAGATCGTCCGTGAACCGGAAATAACGCGACAATCGGATCAGATCCCGGCCGAGGACCGGACTCCCCTCCGTCCATCGATCCACCTCTTTGTAATCGAGATAGGCTTCGTCCAGCTCGCCCTGCATCTCATACAGGACCCCGGAGAGATAAGAGCCGAATGGATTACTGACCCGGTATCCGCTCTCTTCGAGGTAGATCCGCATCTGATCCATGCGCAGGTTCGCGCGCCGCGCCTCGACGAACGCTCCCGCCCAATCGCCCTTCAAAACGAAGGCCAGCGCCGAGTAACTATTGATCAGCGGCACCTCGAACGGCGGCGGCCGGTAGTCGATCAGGTTATCGGTCAGCAACAGACTGCCCGCCTGCTGATGCACCCGCGTGTATGCGGCCTCCGTCGCGTTGTCAGCCGCACGCAGGTGCGCAATCGCCTCGTCGTAGTCCCCGGCATAGAGCCGGCAGAGGCCCGCTTCCATGTGCAACAGGATCTTTTCCCGCCCTGGCCGCGTCTCCAATACCTCCTCGAACAGACCTGCGGCGCGGTCCCATGAACCAACACTCGCCGCATGCCGCGCCTCGGTCGTACGGTCCAAAAAGGTGGTGCAGCCGGTCGCCCAGAAGGCCATAAGCCCCAGGAAGACCGGCACCAGTGGGAATCGTGATGGCAGGATGCGATCCGATAACAACTTCATGCTCCTACCAGCCAATGATGGGACGACTGGTCTCACGCGCGAACTCGTACTCGTCGGTCCACTCAATCAGAGCCGTGTTCAGATTGGTCAGCTCCAGGTGAATCTTGTAGTACTTGAGGCTCGTGCGCGACAGACGGAACCCGCGGCCCTCTTCTTTGGTGATCTCCATGATCGAACCACTCACGGCGTACTCCGCGCCGACCTGCTGACCGAGCCGAATCATCGTATCCTGCTTGACCAGCCCGCCGTCCTGGTACTCGATCTCGTTGAGAATGTTCTCACGCTGCTCCGCATTCACCAGCTGCACCTTCTGCGAATTAAGCAGCCGAATCTGCATCTTCTCGACCAATGCCTTGGTATCCAGGTGCTCGGAGGTGCGGTTCGTGATTCCGAATGGAATGACCACCGGCCGGTCCGACCGTGCCGCGATCGGCGGCTTCGACAAGATCGATTCCGCCAAAACCGACGCCGCATTCTGCAGATCGGTATAGTCATACGACTCGTCCATGTGCACCGGCTTGGCCACATGCACCGTCTCCGTCGTCGTCTGGCAACCGGACACCCAGAGCGCCGCCAGGCAACACCCGACCGCAAGACCAATCCGCCGCCCGCTAACGCTCCAACTCATACGATTTTTTCTCATGGCAAGGCCTTCCTCCGTCACCGTCAGTTCCAATGCGATACGCCCTAACTATCACGCATGTTTGCCCTCTAGATCAACCCCCTAAGCCTCAAGCCAAAAGATCAGTAATCAGCCGCCCATCAAAATAGGTAGCCCAACCGTCCCGGTCTGGTGCCAATGCAAACCTTCTCGGGCAAGCGCCGGGACACCACAATCGGGATCGGGATCCCGGCCCTGGTTGGCACCTGGACCGCTCAGGTCATGTCCCACCGTGACATCCCCCTCTCCCCTTGGCGCTCTTGGCGTCTTGGCGGTTGAATTCCCCAGCCTTCACGCATCCCGCTGACGAAATCGAATCCAAGTGGACAGTTCATCCGGCAATGGCCGGCTCCATAAGATGAACCGCCAAGACGCCAAGGAGATTGAGAGCCTGGAGAAGGTCGTC
>CALLYA010000479.1 GCA_937875495.1 uncultured Verrucomicrobiota bacterium | reverse complement strand
GGAGAGCCTCCCGCAGAGGGCGCGGTGGCGTTTTCGACCTGGCCATGGGGGTGGGTAGTACCAATAATGCTCTGCCTCCTACATTTTCGGGGGAATTTTGTAGACATCCCGTTTCAGCAGGCCTCGTTTTCTCGTACGATGTTCCTCCTACTCCTACTCGTACTCGTACTCGCCCTCGTACCTGCGCCTTTGCGCGAGGCCACCTCTATCCGGCCATGGCGACCTTTCGTTGGGGCCCAATAGGCTTTTCGGACGATGGTCCACCTTTTTTGGGGAGCGCATTCTTACTGACCGACCAAAGCAGTTGCAGAAAACAGCTCCGATGGATCTGCAATCCTCTGCGCCCTCTGCGATCTCTGCGGGAGCCTTCCCCAACCGGCCCCGGAGCCCTTTGGTGTGGCCCAATAGGTCTTTCGGACGGGTTCTAGCGTGTGCATTTCCGTGGGAAGGCGACGCCGGATCGATCGGATGGCGGGTTTTCGGCTGCGGCCTCACCAGCGAACGCGCAACCGGAATCTCTGGCCTGCGCTGGAATCCAGCATGGAGCTGTTCAGGGGTACCGTGATGGTATCGTCATCCATGCGTTGGAACTCGTTGCGGGTGCCCTCCGGCAGCCATTCAACTGCGTCGGTCCACCCGGCGGACCCGTCGATCGGGGCGCATTCGAGCTGATAGACCCTGCCTGCGGCCGCCTGCCACTGCAGCTCCAAGCCAGCCCCCGTGGAATCCGGCAGGGGGGTGAGAGCGAGGTAGTTCTCGGGGTTGATGGGGTTGGTATCGGCGATGTATTCCTCGAGATTGGTCGTGGAGTCCTCATCCGAGTCCAGATTGGCGTCAGAGGGGTCGAACGGGTTCAGACCGAAGGCGTTCTCCCAAGCATCCGGCATACCGTCGCCGTCGCTATCGATCTCCTGGACTCTGATGATGCCGTACCCACCGGGTTGCGCGGGGATTTGTCGATCATTCAGGTCTACATCGGTGATCTCGGCGAGGGCGACCGTGCCTGGTGGTGCGTTATTCAAGAGGCGAAGCTCGATTTCGGCGATGCCGCCGGAACCGCTGCCGGGCGTAGCGCCGCTGGCAGCGATGCGAAGGACACCATCCTGAAGCGCGAAGATAGGGTCTGCCCAGTTGGGGGTGCGCGGACCGGTGTGCACGGCCACGACTTCGATCCAGGCCTCGGGCAGGGAGAGTTCGGCGTACCAGCCGAGCAGGCCGGACGCGTCATCCACGGAGAGGGTCTGCAGGAGGGATTGCCCCGGCGTCCCGGCGAGCAGTGGGGTCAAGCTCAGCTGTCGTTCTTCATTCAGGACTGCGGCAGAGCTTGCGTCGGGGAATCGTGTGGAAGTGTGTGTGTTGAGCCTGGCCGGCGCTTGTTGCTCGACCGGGTAGGCATCGATGAGTCCGATTCGCTTTTGGAGGATGAGCGAGGCGTCCACGGTCCCAAGCTGAGCGTCACCGTTGAGGTCGCCGAGGGCGGGAAAGGCGGGGGCGATGATCTCGGGTGCGATGGGGAAGTGATTGATCAAGCCGATACGCCACTGGAGGATGAGGGATGAATCGAGGGTCCCATCGATGCCATCGCCGTTGAGATCGCCCAGGACGGGGGGCGCGACGAGGATACCGCCGTTGGATGCGTAGCCGGGCATGGAGCCGTCATTGAGTTGGAATTGCTCGATCTCGATCGGGATGAAGGTGTTGGTATCGAGGTTGGGAGCGACTCTGAAGGAGAGGATCAATAGGGACCCGACGGAAGCGGTGACCTGTTGCGCACCTGCGGCGGCGAGAGTGACGGTACCCTCCTCCTGGAGATGGGTGGGGGTTGACCAGGTCGGGGTTAGGTTGCCGGGGCGTGCTTCGAGCCATTCAACGGAGCGTGGATCGAACGCGAGGCGCAGGTTGTACCCGGTCAGTCCACCGCCGCGTGCCAATTGCAGGGGGAGGTCGATGATTTGTCCCGGGCGCGCTTCCAGGAGGCCGAGGCTCAGGACGGTGGCGGGGGCGATCACGGTGAACTCGCCGGCGAGCACGACCTCCTCGGTCCCGGTTCGAACGGTGATGATCCGCTGCCCGAGCTGAGCGGAGATGGGGACATCGATGAGCATGCGCAGGCGTTCATCGTCCAGGACCTCCAGGGAGTGGACGTTGATGTCGTTGCCGTCGAACCGAACGGAGGTGATGCCTGGTCGAAACGCGGTATTCCGGGCTTGCAGGATGATTGGCAGGTCGGCGGTCCCCGCGGCGACGAGGTCGGTGGATACGAACACGATTCGGGGCTCGGTATCCTCGACGATTCGAACGACGGCTGACCGGTATTCGGACCAGTTGCCGTCGCGATCCCGGGCCCGGACGGAGAGGATGTAGTCGTCGGCGGGGAAGAGTTCGGTCGGCAAGCCGAGAGAGAAGTCCGGCCCTTCGATGGTGCCTTGATCGGTGAGGAGATCGCCATTGGAGAAGATGTATTCCCAGGAGGTGATCCCCGGCTGGGTGCCGCCGGAGTCAACTGCGATCGCATCGGCGATGAGGCGAACGCCGCGGACGACAGCGGCAGGCAGCTCGAGCGCGGTGACGACGGGGTGTCCTGGGGGGACGACGGGGAGCGGCGCGAAGATCATCGAGTCGGTGGGTGTGTAGGAACCGGTGGCGAGTTCGGACTGAAGTTGAAGGCCGACGGTATAGTCACCAGGGGCGGCCGGGGTCCATTGGAAGCCGAAGTAGCTCTCGCCGCCGGCGGAGATGAAGCGTGGGCCGACGGTGACATTGTGTCGCAGGACGCCGCTTTGATAGACGACAAACTGTACTTTGGCGAGGCGATTGGGTTCATCTTCGGGCGTGGTCGCCATGAGGGTGACATCCCATGGTTGACCGGATTGTGTGAAGGCGGCCGCTTCGATTTCTGCGAAATAGGGGGTGTTTCTCGTGAGTGTGAACTCGTTGGTGCGATTGGCCTTGGCATCGACAGCGACGGCATGCACCCAGGTGTCCCCGACTGTGAATGGGAACTCGGCGGGGCGCACGGCCTGAACGGGATAGAGGGCAGGTTCGATTTTGGTCCAGAGCGCCTCGGGTGTCGATTTGGCGGGGAGAGTGCCGGGAGTGACGGCGATTCCGGCCTGTGCGTTGTCGTCAGGATCGGTGATGGTGATTGCGAGATTGGCGGGGGCGGGTTTGGCGGTGACGGCCTGGGAGAAACCGGCGAGGGGGATTGGTTCCGGCGCGGCGTCGCGCAGTTCGACTTGCCACCGGATGGAGATGGTCCCGCCGTCGACGGCGGGCACGATCGTGAATCGCTTCTGTGCGCTCTGATTTGGGCCGAGGGCGAAGACCTCCTCTTGCGGGGAGGCGGTCCAGCCGGCGGGAAGGCCAAGAGGAAGGAGTGCCAATCGGTTGAGGTATTGCCCGAGGTTCTTGACGGTCACATCCACAGTGAACGGTTCGCCTCCATGGACTTCGGCGGGATTGGGAGGGCTGACGGCGCTGATGAGGACGTTGCCGACGGTAAGGGGGCGAAGGTACCCGGTCGAGTCGGACGGTTGGAACTGGTTGGTGCCGAAGCCGAACTCGTGGAGGACCTGGACGGCGACGACGTGTTCACCTGCGACGCGGGGTATGTATTCCCATCCGAAATAACCTTGCTGATCCGCCTCCAGCGTGATCGGACCGCGTTCGGCACTGAATACGGTCTGGCCGTCGGCGAGGATTCGCATTTTCGCCTTAGAGCGGACGGCGAAATTCGGGTTGGGGTTTTGTGCGACCACTTCGAACTGCATCGGCTGGTTGATGGGTCCGCCATCGGGCCCGGTCATCTCGACGAAGGCGGTGCTGTTGCGGGGGATCTGAGCGATCACCTTCTTATTGGGCTCGACGATGACGGCGACCTGTCCCACGAGGGTATCGGTGGTATCGAACGGAATCCCGGAGGCGCGGGTGGCGGTGAGTTGATAGGCACCCTCTCCGAGTGCGGTCCAGACGGCATCGGGTGTGGTTTTTTTCCCCACGCCGATGAGGGTCACGTCGATCCCGTCCATTGCCTGGCGGTCGAGGTCGAGCACCCGAACCTCGAGGTCACCGGTTGAGAATCCCTGGGCAAAGACCGTGCAGACAGTGGCCAGGATGAGGGAAAAGGTTGACAGTAGGACTGCGAAACGGCCATTCATGGGGCAAGCCTCTGAGGGGGGGAACCTCCGATGATGCAAAACATGATTCTACTGAGAATGTTCCGATTATGCCAATAGGTAAACAGAAAGCGCACTTTATTCTTTGCCGGGTACTGGTCCTGAGCCTGGTGTTTTCGCTACTGCCCTCGTTGAGTGGCATCGAGCCGGGGGATGCAGCCGGATCCAAGGCGGAAGCGACGCAGCGAGCGGAGGACGCCTTTCGTGCGGGGCGGTATGCGGATGCGTTGCGGGAGCTGCGTGGGGTGCTTGAGCGGTATCCGGACGACGGACTGACCTTGCGCAGGGCGGGCGTGGCCTCGCTTGCAATGGGGGATGTGCTCGAGGCGGTGCGTTTTTTGGAGCGTGCAACGGTTGCGTTGCCGTCGGATCCGCTCTGTTGGGGGTATTTGGGTGTGGCGGCGGGGCAGGCGGGGGATCTTGTGATCGCGCACGAGTATTTGGCGCGTGCCTGCGGCCTGGACCCGGATAACTTGGAGCTCCGCGGCAAGCTGGTCGAGACGTTGTGTGCGTTAAAGGAATGGGAGCTTGCGCTCACCCAGATTGAATCGGCGTTGCGGGTTGAAGGGAGTGGGGTGGAGTGGGAGCGGATTCGGGCCGGATGTGCGATGGAGGCAGGAAAATGGGAGCTGGCATCCGAGCGCTTCGCGCGGCTATGGAGCTTGCCTGGATCGAGGGAGGACCGCGCCGCGGTGGGTAGGAGCTATGGCAAGGTCCTGCTTTGGTCGGGGCGCTATCAAGAGGCGGCCGAGGTCCTGGAGCGCTGTTATGAGACGATGGAGGTGAAGGCGCCGGACTCGCTCCTGAACCTCGCACGCGCGCTGGTGTTGTCAGGCGAGCTTGCGGAGGGCAAGCGCTTTGTCCAGGAGCATGTCGAGGAGATCGGCTTCCCATGGGCGGAATTATGGACTGCCGCATTGGCGTCGGAGGGGGAGCCTCCGGCATGGCTCTTTGATCCGGCTGCGTTCTGTCCCCAACAGGAGATCGGGTCGTCCTGGCTCTTGCCGGAGATGTTGGGAGCGGGGGATCTGCAGGAGCTGATCATAGAGGTGGACCGCCAGCAGGCGTTCCCGCCGATTCCCGGGCTTTTGGAGGAAGCCGAGGCGTTTTTAGTCGATGCCCTGGGTCTATCGGTCCGATGGCTGACCGGGGAGGTCCTTCCGTTTCAGGTTCTTCCGGAGGATCCTGCGGTGGTTTTCGCCTCCAACCTGGACGGACTGACCACGATGGGTCCTGGCAGGGCCTATCTACGGATCGTGTTGTTCGACGCGGGCGTACCGGGACCGTCGTTTGTGGATACGCCGTTTCCGGCGATGTATGTCAATGCGTCTGAATGGGCGGGGCAAGTGGCCTGGGCGCGGACGGAGAAGCTCCTTCCGGTTCGGTTCAAGCATTTATTAGGACACGCGATCGGTTTATCGGAGTGTGTAGGGGAGAATCCGGACGAGCCGTGTGTGATGAAACCTGCGGCCTGGGTTCGGTTTGAGGGCGAGGGGCTTGGGTTATGTGCGGCCTGTCGGGGGGCACTTCGTGCGCGACGCTCTGGTGAGCGCACGGGGGGAGGGCAGGTTTGGCGTCCCCGGTTCAGTGCGACCGCAAAGGGTCTGGTTCGGCATGGGACAGATTACTCGGCGGAATTCTCTCCGCATCGTGTCCTATTGCGAGCGGCGGCTGGAGCGGAGCTGGCGCCGTTGAAAGACCCTGAGCCGCAGATGCGGCTGATCGCGATCGAGATACTGACGGACTTAGCAAAGGCGGGTGAAGGAATCTCGTCGGACCGGCGGGTGGACCGGGCGGCCTTGTCGGCAGGCCTGCAGGAGTTGGCACAATCGGACCCGGATCCGCGTGTGCGTCTGTTGGCTGAAACGGCTCGTGGGGAGGTGGATGGGGTGGTCCTGGAGGGTGTGTCGCCATGAGTGTGAACTGTTCTTCATGGGTTCAGCGGGTTTTACGAAGGGGAAGGGTGAATTTCGCGTATGGTCTCGCCGATACCCAGTGACAGAGATCTGTTTCGACGGGTCCAGAAGGGGGATGCAGGGGCTTTTGAGGAATTTTTCGATCGTTACAGCAGCAGCATCCTGAATTACGTCTACCGAATGATCGGCGATTGGCAGGCGGCGGAGGATATTGCGCAGGAGACGTTCATTCGTGCCTTTCGGCACGTCGGCTCATTTCGGTTTGAGAGTGAGCCCAAGACTTGGCTCTATCGGATCGCGACCAATTTGCTGCGAAATGCGGTTCGCAAGCGGAACAAGCGTTCGGAGTACCAGGTGCGGCTCTTTCCGATGGATGAAGAGGAATCGGCGAATCGGCTCCTGGAGGGGGTGGACGAATCACAGCGTCCGGATCGGCAGGCGATGGGACGTGAGTTTGAGAGAATTCTCCAGGAGGCGATTGCTTCGCTCCCGGAACGGTTGAGGGTGGTCGTGGTCATGTGTGACATTCAGAACCATTCCTACGAGGAAGCCGCGGTGCTGCTGGGGATCAGCTACGACGCCATTCGCCAGCGTCATTCTCGAGCACGTGCGAGGCTTGATCCGCTGGTAAAGAGGTTTGTGCGTGATATCGGTCACGAATCGGAATCCGATGTGTCTTGATCGAGTGTATGCGCTGTGGGGCCTAAGTTGCGATGGTCTCACGAGCATCGGGGGGCGAATGCATGAAGTATGAACCAGACATCAGAGTGACAGGCCAATTACGATCGCTACCGCCGATACCGGTGCAGGACCGTTGGCGCAGCCAGGTATTGGATGCGGTACGTAAAGATCGACTTCCGTTACGTTCGTTCTTTTGGACACGCGTGCCTGTCAAGATCGCCGCGGTGCTCTGTTTGGCGTTGGGCATAGGCTTCATGGCCCGGAACCTGGTGCAGGCCTTTTCCGCGCCGGTGGAAGTCCTGCGGACATTCGGCATGGTATCGGTCCGGAAGAGCGGGGTGGGTGCAATGCGCGCCCTGTTCCCGGGCAAGCAATTGCAGCTCAACGACGAGGTGATCACACCGCCTTTCAGCCAGATGGACATGGAGATCCCCATGTTGGGTCAATTCCGGCTGAAGGGGGATGGCCGCCTGCAGATCGTCTCGATCGACGAGCAGGGTGAGACGCACCTGCGCCTGAGACGCGGCACCCTTTTGGTCCGTACCTTTGGACGGATGACGCCCTCACCCGTCTGGATCCACACTGGATTCAACAGGGTACGGGTCCATTCCGAGGCCTTTTTCTGCCAGGTTGACGAGCGGGGTGCCTGTTACGTCTATTCCGGCGACAAATCCACAGTGGTCGAGTACGAAGCGGAGTTTGAGGATTTGCTCTTCCTCCAGGATGGCGATCCGTCGTCTGTTCGCACGCTCTATTTACCGCCGAGCAAGCCCGGTGTGTTATTCGGTGTCCTGGCTCGCGCCTTGCAACGGAATGCGCCCATTCAGGATGAGGCCTTGCTTTCTGAGGTCCAACAGATGCACATGCCCGCGCAGACGGCTCCTTGGGCATGCCGACAGTTGCGCAGTGATATAGGGAAGGTGGAAGTGGCGCTTCGCCTCGATGACAGCCCAGCCAGGTCCCTCCACTGGTTGCATGGGGGCGCTTTCATCACCAACGGGCTGGAATCCCGGGAGGTGTCTGAGTTACTCGACAAGGCCTATCGTCTGGCGGGTCAAGCGGCCTTCAGGGACGGCGACCGCGATTTGCACCTGGCCAGTCTGGCCTGTTTTGAGGCGGTCCTGACCGATCATCCGTCAGCCCGCTATAATGCCCAGTTCCATCTGTTGTGTGCCTCGTATTGGAATTACCTCGGCGAGCGAGACCGGGCGATTGAGCATTTGGAACGAGTGGAAGGCGCGACCACGAGCGAGGACCTGATCAGTCTGAGTTGGGCGACCCGTGGAGCGATTGAGGAAGCTGCGGGGAACCTGTCGGCGGCCGACGCGTGCTGGAGGACCATTTTAGAGCGTTTCCCATTCACGCCGGATGCCACCCTCGCGCGCAGCCGTATTCATGGGGATGAAGGAGGGGCCGTCGATGGCTGACTCGGCAGCCAGGCCTGCTCATGGCCGGTTCCGGCAGGAAGGGGAATCCGGCGGCTTTACGTTGATCGAGATGTTGGTCGTATTGATGATCATCGCGGTGTTGTCGGCGCTGATTGTGCCGGCATTGTCCTCGGGCCGCAGGGCATCGATGCGCGTTCAGTGTATGAATCAAATCCGCCAGCTCGGGATTGGGATCCAGGTTTACGCGCAGGACGCGGACGGCACACTCCCGGGGTTGCTGCCGAGTTGTGAGCAGAACGCTCCGCCGTGGCTGCGCCAGGACCACTTGGCAGGGATGAGTGTCTATTCCATCTTTGGTCCGATGGGTCAGGGTGTCTTTTCGGATGCACTCTTTATCTGTCCCCGAAAACGGGTATCCAGCGACGCAGACCTCCCTGCGGGGATCTGGGCGGAAGGCGCGTACGAGTGGAATCTTGGTCCCGGGCGTGGTTGGGTGAAAATGGACTCGATCAAGGACGCGACGACGTGGCCGATCTGCATGGATCCTATTGCTGGAATTCACTCGCCGGGGGCGAGGAATATTGGATTTCTGGATGGGCACGTCGATATGGTGCAGGAAGACGCCTATGCGCGAATGCTCCTGACGGCCCATTCCAATCCGGGGGTGGTCCATAATCGGGCACTGATTTGCGCCTATTATCCGGAGGACTGCAGCCCTTGACGTTTCCAATCGACGCCTTTCCGAAGGAGGACGGGGATTTCGGTGGATCCGCACCTGAGATCGATCGTTCCAGTGACCGTTTTTTTATGCGCGAAGCGATACGCCAGGCCTTTGTGGCCTTTGAGGCAGGGGAAGTTCCTGTCGGTGCGGTGGTTGTGCACCAGGACCGCATTATTGGGCGCGCGTACAACCAGACTGAGCTCTTGAAGGACCCGACCGCGCACGCGGAGATGATTGCGATCACGCAGGCGGCCAGTTCGGTGGGCGACTGGCGGCTGACCGGTTGTACGCTCTATGTGACCAAGGAGCCGTGTGCCATGTGTGCCGGTGCGATTGTGCTGGCCCGGCTGGATCGGGTGGTTTTCGGCGCATACGACCTCAAGCGCGGTGGTGCGGTCTCCGCCTTTCAGATTCTGGGCGACGAGCGTCTGAACCATCGTCCGACCGTGGTCGGCGGAGTGGAGGAGGAAGCTGCGCGGACTTTGCTGGTGGAGTTTTTCAAGCAGCGGAGGGCGGGCAGTGTGCTGGATGATGGGCATCACCCGTCGGATGGCGGGCACAACTGATCGGGCACGGCACGGCCCAGGCTAAAAGCCCGTCCGGAAACCCACTTGGGCCACAACGAAAGTCTCCGGGACCGGATGGGGAGGACTCCCGCAGAGATCGCAGAGGGGTATTGGGAGGGGAGAATGCAGATACATCGGGGCTTTTTTCCGCAACTGGTTTGCTCTGCGGCAAAAAGCCC
>CALLYA010000478.1 GCA_937875495.1 uncultured Verrucomicrobiota bacterium | reverse complement strand
TGTGCAGATTAAAATACTTGGGTGTGAATCTTTCGGAGCAAGGTCCCTTGCCTGGTCCGGTGGTAGCCAGACCGTCCCGGTCTGGTCGCCAGCAGGTTAAGCAAGGTCGACCCGCTTGCCGGAGGTGGGTGGTTGTGGGCTGTGGGGTAAGTGGGGTTTGGCGCAGGGATAGCGGACGTTAGGCCTGCTGATGAGGGAGAAGTTAGAGCCGACGGGGACGTCGGCGCTCCCAGGGGCTGCGCAGCACATGAAGTCGGGCCGCGAGATGAAGGTCCGGTGGTAGCCAGACCGTCTCGGTCTGGTCGCCAGCAGGCTAAACAAGCTCGCCCCTCTTGCGGGAGGTGGGTGGTTGTGGGCTGTGGGGTAAGTGGGGTTTGGCGCAGGGCTAGCGGACGTTTGGCCTGCTGATGGGGGAGAAGTTAGAGCCGACGGGGACGTCGGCGCTCCCAGGGGCTGCGCAGCACACGAAGTCGTGCCGCGGGATGGGATTCGGGCACGAGAAACCGGGGGTGTGCAACCGTATTGTTGGGGGGCTGACCAAACTTGGCGGCGGGGTTTGAGCGGTCCATGAGGGCCGGGCGCCAACCGGAACAGGGATCGATTCCGATTTCGAAATCGATTCCGACACCGATCCGACCGATCCGACACCGATCCGACCGATCCGACCGATCGGCAACCTTTGCATCGATAGAGGTGACGCCTGTTGGAGCGTGCCTTTTCGGACGGCCATCTGGGGGCCCAAAAAGGAATGCGCGCTCCGCCGGGAGGCATTGAGCGCGCATTTGAAGGCTTCGTTCTTATCGTAACAGGCGCAGGTCGATCAATCGCCGGCGTCGGGATTGACGCACTTAGGACCTTTCAGCGCTGATTTTTTCTCTGCTATGGTCGGGAAATTCTCGCATTCGTCGCGGTTTTTCTCGATCCAGTCCGCCCATTCCTCGGGGACCTCCTCCTCGGGGAAGATGGCTTCGACCGGGCATTCGGGCACGCAGGCATCGCAATCGATGCAGACATCGGGGTTGATGTAGAGCCGGTCAGGTCCCTCGTGAAATGCTTCGACCGGGCAGACTGCTGCGCAGTCGGTGTATTTGCAATCCAGGCATGGTTCAGTCACCACATAGGCCATTTCAATTCCTCCAAGGATATGGGGAAAGAAGAATTAACCGATCATTTCCGGGCTATCTTCGCACAAGCCTTCTCCATCCTGCAAGCTGTGGATTGAATTGGGCGTATGAATCAGTTCTTCAGGCGGGCTCAGCGATTGAAGAACTTTTGAAAGTAGTCGCAGGTCTGGCTGTATTGGGCGGAGCAACAGACCTCTTCCACGTAGGCTTGGTGGACCCGTTTGTCGCCCGATCGGCGCGTCTGTGCCGCCTTGGCCGGGCAGTCGACGACGATTTGCCGTTTTTTGGAGGCGTCGCCGATGATGACGGAAAGATAAAGTTTTCCGTTGGCCAGGGGACATTTCACCTTGTTGCTGATCTGTTTCAGCCGCTGTTCCAGCGAGATCTTATCGGGGCTATTGGCCTCACTTTTCGGGGTTTCGGGAGTGGGGGACGGGCTTTGTTTCTGGTATAAGAACTTCGTGTTCATAAGTTGGGCTCTGTTTGCGTCGACAGCCCCGGCAGAGATTGATTTCCCTTTTGAGGCATCACCTCCCATACTAGGGACTTTAACTGGGACTTCAACTAATACGCCTCTTTTTGACCTTCCTTTCAGGTGCAACGTCCTCAATTCTTGACCCCTGTCCTTCGGACGGCTAATTAGCAGGAGTCGAATTTCTTTCTTTGGGGCGCGCTGGGCTGGACGGTCCATCCGCGCATACGCGACTTTGGGGGATGCCATGTTTGGTCTAGGCTCTCTTTTGGGGCTCTTTTCGAGTGATATCGGGATTGACCTGGGGACCGCGAACACGCTGGTCTACGTCCGGGACAAGGGGATCGTATTGCGCGAACCGTCAGTGGTCGCGATTCACAAGGGCACCAATGAGGTGTTGGCGGTCGGCATTGAAGCCAAGAAGATGCTTGGACGGACCCCTGGCAACATCGTCGCGATCCGGCCTTTGAAGGACGGTGTGATCGCCGATTACGACGTCACGGAAAGCATGCTTCGCTACTTCATTCAGAAGGTCCACAACCGGAGGCCGTTGGTCCGTCCCCGGGTGGTTGTGGCGGTCCCCACCGGCATCACCGAGGTGGAGAAACGTGCCGTCAAAGATTCCGCCAAGCACGCCGGCGCCCGGGAGGTCCGCCTGTTGGAGGAGCCGATGGCGGCCGCGATTGGTGTGGGGCTGCCGGTCGACGAACCGGCGGGCAACATGATCATCGACATCGGCGGTGGCACGACGGAGGTCGCCATCATCTCCTTGGCTGGCATTGTATTCAGTCGCAGTGTCCGGGTTGGTGGGGATGAAATGGACGAAGCGATCATTGCGCACATGAAGCGTGTCTACAATCTGATGATTGGCGAGCGTACCGCGGAGCAGATCAAGATGAAGATCGGGTCCGCCTATCCGCTGGACGAAGAAATTTCACTCGATGTAAAGGGGCGCGACCTGGTCGCGGGGCTGCCCAAGACCTTGCAGGTCTCCTCGGAGGAGATTCGAGAGGCCTTGCAGGAGCCGGTCCAGACGATCGTGGAGGCGGTTCGCATTTCCTTGGAACGCTGTCCGCCCGAACTCTCGGCCGATTTGGTGGATCGTGGTCTGGTCTTGGCCGGAGGTGGTGCGTTGTTGAACGGGTTGGACCGGCTCCTGGCCGAGGAGACCGGACTGCCGGTACACGTCGCGGACGATCCGCTCTCGGCCGTGGCCGAAGGAACCGGGATCGTACTTCACTCATTCTCCTTCCTGAGCAGGATCTCAGTGGATGACAAAACCCCTCTGGAGGATCGGGAGCAGGCCAGGTAAATCATGGCGCAACGAACGGGCAAGCGTACGAGGCGCAGGAGGTTTTGGATCGGTTTCTTTCTGGTCGTGATCCTGATTTGGAACCTTCCTTTCCGGTTTTCGCTCCGCATCCGGGTTGGCTTTGTCTCTCTCCTTGAACCCATGCTGGCGCGAGTTGCATGGGTGGACAGACAGGTTGAGTACTGGCTCGAACCGTTGCGGAGCCATGCCCAACTGCAAGAGGAGGTTGACGACTTGCAGGAGCGGATCCGTCTGCTGACCAATGTGGAGACCGAACGAAGGGAGATGGAGCAGGAAAACCTGCGTCTCCGTCGGCTCTTGGGATATCTCCCACCGCCCGACCACGAGGAGCTGGTGTCGCGTGTGATTGCCCGCGACGCCCATTCATGGTGGCGCTCGCTTTGGATTGACCATGGCGCCTCCCTCGGTGTGGTTCCCGATGCCGCGGTCGTTGCCCCCGAGGGGCTGGTGGGTCGCGTCTTGGAGGTGGCGCCCTCAGCCTCACAGGTCCTTTTACTGATCGACCCGACCTGCAAGGTCTCCGCTCGGGTCCAACGCTCCCAGGACAACGGGATCGTGGAAGGCGCTTGGGCCTCTGACGGGCGGTCGCTCTGTAAGATGACATTTATTGACCGGAATGCGGACATCCAGGTCGGCGACACGGTGGTAACTTCGGGGCTGGGGCAGGTCTTCCCTGGGGGAGTCCTGATCGGCCACGTGACGGAGGTCCTGATGCCAGATCACCAGCTCTACATGGAGGCTTGGGTCGAACCCGCCGTCGATTTCTCACACCTGGCGGAAGTCGTCATCTTGCTGCCTTAACCCCAATAGGTTTTGCGTGTCTCGATTTCTTCAACTGCTGTGCATTGTTGGATTTGCCATGATGCAGACAGGCTCGGTCACCCGTCTTCCCTGGGCGGGGGTGCAACTGGAACTCCTTCCGATGGTTTTGGTCTCTTTTTCACTTCGTCTGCCACTCACGCGCGCACTCGCTTTTGCGCTGATCGGCGGGGCGATGGTGGATAGTTTCAGTGCCGGACCCTGGGGCTTCAGTGCACTCTTCCTGCTCTCGCAGGTCGTGGTTTTGGATCGACTGCGCCACGTCTTCTTCCTGGAAACCGTTCCCGCGTTCTTCTTTTGCGGGTTCTTCGCCGCTCTCGCCTATATGCTCTGTTCCCTCGGAATCTCGCTCGTTCAGCGCGGACTCTTGCCACCCTCGAGCAACGCCCTCCGTGAGTTGATTTGGATGGATTGGAGCGGCATTGGGACTGGCATTCTCGTGGTATCCGGCATCAGCGGTCTGGTTGCTCCGCTGTTCGATTGGGCGGGCATGCGTTATCTCGGTTTTCCGCAGCTGCGGTTTGGGGCGGATGAGGACACGGCAGGTGCGGCATGAGGAACACGCGGGGAAGGTATTGGTGGGGGACGCCCTCTAGCATGCGACCGTTGGTTGCGGGCAGGTTGGCTTGGCGTGCGGGTCCCCTGGGAAAGCGGCTGGCGCTGTTATTGGTCATTTTTTATGGACTGTTCTCCTTCCTGATTGTGGCGATGTACCAGATCCAGATTTTGGAACGAGACAGCATGATCTCTCGGATGGAGCGTCAGAGCATTCGCCGGGTTCGGCTGCCGGCGATTCGGGGGAAGGTGTACGATCGATATGGAGCCTGCCTGGTCGACAACCGTCCCAGTTTCGATCTTGTACTCTACCCTGAGGAGATGCGGTTCAATGACCGCAGTCTAGGTCCGGTGAGCAATTGTTTTGAACAGGTGCAGATGATTGCTGAGGTCCTTGGGCGACCGGTATCCCTGACTCCTGAGGAGATCCGAAAACATTTGTTGCGGGAGCGGCCTCTGCCGCTTGGGTTATGGGAGGATCTCTCCACAGAGGAGGTCTCGCAACTGGTGGAGAAGGTGGTGGCCCTACAAGGGGTCGACATCGTGCCACGGCCGGTTCGGGCCTATCCGAACGGCGCCTTGGCGGGGCATTTTCTCGGGTATTTGGGCCGGACCGGGTATCTCAGTGAGGACCAGCTCGAACAGTTCCACTTTTTCCTGCCGGACACGGTAGGAAAGTCGGGTGTGGAGGCGGCCTTCGACCAGCAATTACGCGGATGGGCTGGCGTTCAACTACTGCAGGTCGACGTAGTTGGCTATAAGCATTCGGTCCTCACCGAGCGCTCGCGTCCCGCGATTCGGGGCAAGGACCTCTACCTCACGATCGACACCGGGCTCCAGCAGGTGCTTGAACAGAGTCTTCGAGGGAAGCGGGGGGCCGCTGTGGCTTTGGATCCAAGCAATGGGGAGGTCCTAGCCATGGTCTCCTCTCCGGGACTCGATCCACAGGATTTCACCCCTCGGTTGACGGCCAAGCGGATGCAGGAGCTGCTGAATGATCCGGATCATCCGTTTCAGAATCGGGCGATCTACAGTGTCTACCCTCCCGGATCCACCTTCAAACCTATCGTCGCCCTGGCCGCCTTGGAACATGGGGTTGCGACGGCCTCGACCCTGGTCCATTGCTCAGGGGTATACCATGTGGGGTCTCGCGTCTTTCGTTGTGCCAGCCGATATGGTCATGGCGATCTCGACCTGGTTCACGCCATCGAGGCGAGTTGCAACATCTATTTCTATGAGAAGGGGGTGCAACTCGGGCTCGAGCCGATCTATGACATGGCCACCCAATTCCATTTGGGCCGAGCCTTTGGCATCCCCATACAGGGGGAATCGAATGGCCTTCTGCCAACTGACGCATGGAAGCGCAAGCACCACGGCGATGGGTGGCGGGCAGGGGACACGGCCAATCTCTCCATCGGGCAGGGGTTCTTGAACGTGACGGTCCTGTCGATGGCTTCAGTCGCCTCTACGCTGGCCAACGGCGGTCGCATCTGGATGCCACGGGTTGCACTCGGGTTCCGCGAGCCACATTCCGGGGAATGGTCTTCAGTCGAGCCGCAATCCCTTGGGCGGGTGCAGGCTCAGGCCCAGCACATGTCGTTGGTTCGCGAGGGAATGCGGATGGCTGTGCAGGGCCGCATCGGGACGGCGCGTCGGGCCGGTGTGGAGGGGATCGAGATGGCGGGCAAGACCGGGACGGCGGAGTATTTCGAGGACGGGATGAAAAAAAACCATGCCTGGTTCATTGGGTTTGCTCCATTTGACCGGCCGCAGATCGCCCTTGCCGTCCTCGTGGAGGACGCCTCGGGGGGAGGTCAGGATGCCGCGCCGGTAGCCGGCAGGGCCTACTCGTATTGGTTTGGGGCGGAGCCGAAATACGCATGGGATGGGTTTGAAGCAGTGGAGGTGCCATGACGGAGTGGCTCAAGATCTATCGTCGTCAGGACTGGATCCTGCTGGGCGCTGCGCTGGGTCTGTGCACCTTGGGGATCCTCTTCATTTTCAGTGCGACCTATCAGGGGCCGGGGGTCCCGATGCCGCGGGTCTGGATGAAGCAGGCGCTTTGGCTGGGGATTGCGCTTGTGGGCTACCTGCTCATGATCCAGGTCAACCCCACCTGGCTGATCCGGATGGGGCCGATCCTCTACGCGATCGGAGTGGTGTTGTTGGTGTTGGTTGCCCTTGTGGGGACCGAGTTGAACGAGGGTCGCCGCTGGCTGAGGTTGGGACCCTTCATTTTACAGCCGAGCGAGTTCGTCAAGATCTCCAATCTTGTGTTGCTGGCCTATCTCCTGGGTGAGGTGGATGTCCGCCCCCCGAACCTTGCGCGGGTGTTCAGCTGCCTGTTTTGGGTCGGCATCCCTCTGGTTCTGGTCATATTGCAACCCGATCTCGGCACGGCGCTGGTCTTTCTGCCCTCTGCGCTGGGCCTGCTTTTCCTGGCTGGGATGCGTTGGCGGCACCTGTTTCTCCTGGCCAGTATGGCCTTTCTCGCGGTCTTGCCGATTCTCTTCCAACTGGTGCATTATTTTCGCTTTTTCTATCCCCAGCTGCAGTTGAATCCGGGGCTGAGCGCCCCGTGGTGGTATCTGCTCAAGCCGTATCAATGCAACCGGATCCTGGTCTTTCTCGACCCCAATTTCGACCCCTACAACGCCGGCTGGAACCTGCTGCAGTGCAAGATTGCGGTCGGTTCGGGAGGGTATGCGGGCAAGGGTTTTCTCCAGGGCTCACAGAACCTATTGGGGTTCTTGCCCCGACCGGTGGCCCCCACCGATTTCATCTTTTCCGTCCTGGCCGAAGAGCTTGGGTTCCGGGGTGTTTTGCTCCTGGTGGGCCTCTATTTGGTGCTTCTGACGCGGCTGATCATGATCGGACTGCGCTGCCGTCAGGAACCATCCCGAAGTCTCTTGGCCGGTGGGATCGCGATCATCTTTTTTTGTCACATCTTTGTGAACCTGGGAATGACGATAGGGCTGATGCCGATCACCGGGCTGCCGCTCCCTCTGATGAGCTACGGCGGTTCCTTTTTGTTGGGTTCTATGCTTGCGCTGGGAATGGTCCAAGCTGTTTTTGTTCGACGTGGGCCTTGATGAAGGGGAGGAACCTCGGGATATTGTGTTCAGGATTTTTCTGAGACGAAAACCTGCGCCGGACCATTTTGGCGCTCATCAACCACTCAAATTTTCTCACCCTCACCTTTGATCATTCAGGAGCGGAATACCTTGCCAAGTCTTATGACAGATGCGGGCATGGGGCCACCCAGGGGCGTAAGCCTCCGTTGGGTGGTGAATGCGTTGTCGTCCAGGGCGAGGGCATGCGCTGCTCCTGTGATCGAGACAGGGACAGTCCCGATCGATGAAGGAAATCATCATCAATGTGGAGAAGCTGGAGACCCGCGTGGCCTTGCTCGAAGACGGCCGCCTGGAGGAGTTCAGCATCGAGCGATCCGACCGAGAACGCCTGGCCGGGAGCATATTTAAGGGACGGATACACAACCTAGAGGAAGGGTTACAAGCGGCCTTTGTCGACATCGGCGTCGACAAAAACGCCTTTTTGCACTTTTGGGACATGGAGCCCAGGGGGCATGAGGACATTGACGATTTTGATACGATCCTGGATGCGGAACGGATTGAGATCGCGGGTGCAGCTATCTCCGCGGACGGTCTGTTGAGTCCTGCTGAGGTGCTCACTGTAACATCTCCTACGGGCGCCTTATCGCTGGAGGCCGAAAGCGGGGTGGCGGATTCCGCACTGCCGGTCCCACCGCGAATGCTGCCTCGCACGCTGCGGGGAAAGAACCGTGCTGTGCGGAGTTCTCCCTACTCAGGGAACCCGTTCGACGACGGAAGCCCCGTCGCCGGTGGCGCTCAGGAAGAGGAGCGCAGCGAAAAGACTTCTGTCGCGGTGCGGAGTGAAGGGTCCGGGGGGGATGCCTATCGGGTGCCCGCTTCCCGAGAGGATGCGCAGCGCATGCGACGGACACCCAGGCACGATATCGATGCTCATGAGATTGCGCAGAAATATCCTCCCGGATCGGAAATCTTGGTGCAGGTCACCAAGGGTCCGATCGGGACCAAGGGTGCCAGGGTCACCACCAATCTGAGCATACCCGGGCGCTACCTGGTCTTGCTGCCTAAGACCCCGATCGTCGGGGTATCCCGCAAGATCGGTGACGATCGTGAGCGCGAGCGGTTGAAGAAGCAGCTGCGGCGGCTCGAGGTCCCCAAGGGGATGGGCGTCATCGTCCGGACGGTCGGCCAGGGACAGGATGTCGAGACCTTCAGCAAGGATCTCGAGATGCTGCTTTTGATCTGGAAGGATGTCGAGGAGAAGATCCTGACGTTTTCCGCTCCGAGCGCCGTTTACCAGGAGCCGGACGTGGTCGAGCGGACCATTCGCGACTACATGACCGAGACCCTGGATCGGATCGTGCTCGATTCCTCGGAGCACTTCGAACGGGTTCGCACGCTGGTGGGACACATTGCCAACCGCCAAGCGCGCAACAAGGTGAAGCTCTACAATGAGAACCGTCCGATCTTCGAGCGGTTTCACGTGGAACGTCAGATCGAAAACGCTTTCCGCCGCAGGGTTTGGCTGGCCAATGGCGGCTACATCGTGATTGATGAGACCGAGGCGCTGGTTGCGATCGACATCAACACCGGGCGGCACAAGGGTGGGAAGGACCAGGGGACAACGGCGCTTGAGGTCAATCTGGAGGCCGCCGATGAGATCGCGCGCCAACTGCGGCTTCGAAACATCGGTGGCCTGATCGTGATCGACTTTATTGACATGCGTTCCCGCAAGGACCAACACACGGTGGTCCGGCGACTGCGTGATGCCGTGAAACGGGATCGTGCCAAGGTCCGCATCTTCCCGATGTCCTCCTTGGGACTGGTCGAGATGACGCGTCAGCGTGTGGAAGAGAGCATTCGCAGTGCGATTTTCCAGGATTGTCCCTATTGCGAAGGCCGTGGGTTCGTGAAATCGACCCTGAGCATGAGCGTTGAGATCCAGCGCAAGCTTGCCGAGGTGCTGCGGAGGCACTTCGAGGGTTTCAAGCCCTCGGCGGATGACGCGAATTTGCAGACAACGGAGCCTCCGGAGCCGCACCTGCGCATCTTTGTCCATCCGGAGGTCCTCGAGCGCCTCAGGGATGAGGATGAGGAGCTGCTGTTGGATCTGGAACGTAAATTCGGCGGGCGGCTCTCCTTCCGTGGCGATGATTCCTATCGCTCTGAAGAGTTCAGGATTGTCGATGTCTCCACCGGCGACGAGCTCCACTGATCCAGGGGGGATTGGGGATTGGGATCGTTGAGCGCTCGCAGCCCCAATCGCGTTTCCCCTCCTCGGTGAGGGGGCCTGTGATGTGCTTCAGAGGTCGTCCGAAAAGGTCTGTGTCGAAGCAAAAATCGGCGGCGGGGTCGGTCTCGGTATCGATAAGGACGCGGGAGGGGATTCGGAGACGAAAAATCGGGTAAGGCTGTCCTTTGCTGACAAACCTCGGCAGCGAGGTTTGAGCGGTGCTCAGAGGGCGAAGTACGACACCGGACAGGAATCCCGACCCCGATTTCGATTTCGATTTCGATTTCGATTTCGATTTCGATTTCGATT
>CALLYA010000477.1 GCA_937875495.1 uncultured Verrucomicrobiota bacterium | reverse complement strand
AAATCGAAATCGAAATCGAAATCGAAATCGAAATCGAAATCGGGATCGGGATCGGAGGAAATCGAGGAAATCGAGGAAATCGAGGGAATCGAAATGGCAAACCCGATTCGGCATGGATTGTTCCCGATCAAACGGTCCACAACCCCATCACCGCACCAAAGGCCTTTGCCCCAATGAAGCGTGGACCTTGGGTAGCCCAGACCGTCTCGGTCTGGTGAGTGGGGGTACAGCCCAGGAAAACCCCTTTCAGAGATTGATCCGCAGATGATCAAACTCGGAATCGACCCATCGATTTCCGCATCCGCGGAGCAGGGCTGTCCACCGCCCACCGCGCCGAGGACCCTTCGCTGGACATGCAGAATGAAGGTCCTTATGGTGAATTGAAGAGTTGCTTCCTCCTCTGACATCTCACCCGTTGTCATCCGCCATTCGGGCGTATTCATTTCTGGGACCAACAAACCGAACTGGTCCTTCAGGAGGTCACGATGTCCAACGAATCATCCACACCCACCCCGTCCACCGGCTGTTGCCCCCCGTTCGATCCCACACCATGGGAGAACTGCGAACTGCATTGGGATTCTAAACCTTTCCTCCGCGATCGGGTACGCAGTTTCCTGCACATTCCCCTCAACTACGGCACGGTCATGTGTCGCAACCTGCCCAAGCTCACAGAGGATTTCACGATTCGGAGATTGGTCCTGACCGAGGAGAACTCGCTCTGGGGGGCGGATCTCTATTTTGAAACCGACGGCCCCGTCGAGGGCGGGGCCAACTGCAACCTGACCGGAACGTTCCGGACCAAGGTCTTTGAGGGCCCCTATAAACAGGTGGGCCATTGGATTCGAGCCTTTCGCCATGAGCTGGAAGCGCAAGGCAAGCCCGTGAACCGGATGTTTGCCTACTACACAACCTGCCCGAAATGTGCCAAAGCTTACGGGAAAAACTATATTGTCTTGTTTGCTATGGTTTAGGCCGGCCCCGGCAGGAATGGTTCCGTGTCGGAGAGCGCTGCTTACCCGCCGATACCGACAGATTTTTCAGGAAAAAGGACTCCAACGACATGGAAAACCCTGTGTTTCGTGTTCACACCCCCTCCGAGCCGATGATGAAGGCGCGAAAACCGAGCCCTTGTTCCATCGTGATCTTCGGAGCCACCGGTGACCTGGCCAAGCGAAAATTGATCCCTGCCCTCTACCACCTCACCAGGGATCAGGCGATGCCGGAGTCCTTCTCCATCATCGGATTCAGCAGGACCGTTCCGGAGGCGACTGCATTCCGAGAAGAACTGCTGCGTGCGCTATCCGATTTCTCGCCCGACCCCATCGATCCAGAGGTATGGCAACGATTTGAGTCCTCGATCTTTACCATGCAAGGCTCGTTCACCGAGCTCGAGAGCTTCCACGCCCTCAAGCGATACATGGATGAACTGGATGGGACCCGCCAGACCAAGGGAAACCGCCTCTTCTACCTCGCCACTTTACCCACCTTTTTCCCCAAGATCCTGAAGAGCCTCAAAGCGGCGGAATTGGTCCATCCGGCCGGTCCACCAGACCAACAACCTTGGACCCGGGTCGTCATCGAGAAGCCCTTCGGTCATGACCTGAGCTCGGCCATTGAGCTAAACCGGCTTGCAGCCAGCGTCCTGGACGAACGCCAGACCTACCGAATCGATCACTACATGGGCAAGGAGACCGTTCAAAACATCCTGGTCTTCCGATTCGGCAACTCCATCTTTGAGCCGATCTGGAATCACAAGTACATCGACTATGTCGAGGTCACTATGGCCGAAAACCTCGGGGTGGAAGGGCGCGGTGATTTCTATGACCAGACCGGGGTCGTCCGGGATATCATTCAGAACCACCTCCTTGAGGTGCTCACCCTATGCGCCATGGAGCCTCCGGTCTCCTTCGGAGCCGATGACCTCCGGGACGAAAAGCTGAAGATCCTGCGCTCCCTCCGGCCTGTGACCATCGATGGCCTCCCTAAACACGCGGTATTCGGGCAATACCGTGGTTACCTCGACGAAAAAGGCGTCGCGCCCGCGAGCCGGACCCCTACCTTCGCGGCCGTCAAGGTGATGATCGACAATTGGCGGTGGCAAGGGGTTCCCTTTTACATGCGCGCAGGCAAGCGCCTACCCACCAAGACCACTGAGGTCGTGATCCATTTTCACCCCATCCCCTTCTGCCTATTCGGCAGAGAGGATGTCTGCCAAATGCTCAAGCCCAATGTCCTCCGACTGCGCTTGCAGCCAAACGAGGGAATTGAACTCTGTTTCTCTTCCAAGGTCCCGGGGGAAGACCTCAACGTGGCCGATGTCACCATGGACTTCAGCTACGCGCGGGCCTTCAAGAAGAGTCCACCCGATGCCTATGAACGCCTGTTGTTGGATGCGATGCGTGGAGATGCCATGCTCTTCTCCCGACGCGATGCCGTTGAGGCTGCCTGGACCTTTATCACTCCCATCCTCAAGGCATGGGAGGAAGAGCTGGACCGGGGTCCGCAGGAGTACGAACCCGGTTCGGAAGGCCCCCTGGATTCGATGAAACTGCTCTGGTCCGACGGACATGCCTGGCGACCGCTCGCATGAGGCCACAGCAGGCCAGATTCGCCTTCCGATGCAAAGAGATCAGAGGTCCCATGATGCAACCCAACCTACTCCGAACCCAAAGCGAAAAAGAATACGCCCAACTCGGGGCCGAATGGATCCTGGAAGCTTTGGAGCAGAGCCTTACACGGAACAGGACCTGCACCCTGATGCTCGCAGGGGGTACAGCCCCCCTGCCGGTCTATCGCAGGCTTGCCGAAGTGTCGAAACAGCGTGCCCTCGACGAGCTTTGGGATCGAGTTCACATCTTCTTCGGTGACGAACGATGCGTACCCCCGGATCACGAGGAGAGCAATTACCGCCAGGCAATGGAGTCGCTGCTGGGTCCGCTGGGGATTGCTCCGGAGAACGTGTTCCGCATGCACGCCGAATCGCCGGACGTCGAACAGGCCGCACGCGAGTACGAACTGAAACTGCCCAAACCGGTCGATGTCATGCTCCTCGGCATGGGCGAAGACGCACACACCGCCTCCCTCTTTCCGGGAGACCCAGCAGCCGCGAAATTATTGTCCGGAGTCGCCCATGTCGTCGCCCCTAAACCCCCGCCCAATCGGCTCACCATCCTGCCGGCCGTCATCACCCAGGCCCGTACCCGCTTGCTCATGATCAAAGGCACCTCCAAGCACGCCGCTCTGAGGACCGCCCTTCAAGGCCCCTGGAATCCTCCGCAGGCACCCGTGCAATGGGCCCTCTGCAACCTATCGACGTGGCTGCTTGATTCCGAAGCGTCCAGCTTCCAAGCTTGAGGTTGTCCGATGAGGTTGATGACGAAGTAAGATCGGGGTCGGGGTCGCTTTCGGCCTCGGTATCGAAAAGACACGGGAAACAGGGTGCCGTAACCGATTCAAGCACGGATCGGACGGATCGGACGGATCGGATTGATCGGAAACCATTGCCTGGAGGCGACGCCTAAAGGAGCGCGCCTTTTCGGATCCGGACGGGGAGGTATCCCGCAGAGATCGCAGAGGGCGCAGAGGTGTATTGAGAGGGGGGAAAAGGGACCTACATCGGAGCCGTTTTCAACAATTGCCTTGGTCAACTGAATCGGTATCACTGAAAATAACCCCCAAAAAGTAGGCTGCAGAGCATGGAACCTACCCACCCCGATAGGTTGGTCGAAAACGCCACCGCGCCCTCTGCGGGAGGCTTTCCGGGTCCGGATGGGAAGGTCAGGTTAAGAATGCGGCTACCTTTTCGGAGGGGCTCAAGCTATTTGACACCCGCCCTGGGTGCGCCGCTCCCCCGTGCATCCACCCCAACTTCTTCCAATAGATCCAATCAGCGCATGGGAGCGGGGAAAGAGCAGGAAAACGAGATTATGGACTTTCGAGGCATCAAAGATTCGGTCGCCCTGGCCAACGGCATCCCCATGCCATGGCTGGGACTCGGGGTTTTTCGCGCAAAAGAGGGCGAAGAGGTCGCCCAGGCGGTTCGCTACGCCCTGAGCATCGGGTACAGAAGCATCGACACCGCCGCGGTGTACGGCAATGAAAAGGGTGTCGGCGAAGGCATCCGCCAGAGCGGAGTTCCCCGGTCGGAGATCTTTGTCACCACCAAGGTCTGGAACAAGGACCAGGGATATGCGTCCACCCTGCGCGCCTTCGAACAGAGCTTGGAGCTCCTTCAATTCAATTATGTCGACCTGTATCTGGTCCATTGGCCCGTGGCCGCCAAGTTCACCCAGACCTGGCGAGCTCTCGAAGAGATCTATCGTTCCGGACGAGCCCGCGCCATCGGTGTCAGCAATTTTATGGAGGACCACCTGACCGAGCTCTTGAGCACGGCAACCGTGCGCCCAATGGTCAATCAGATCGAATTCCACCCACGGCTGATCCAACCCGATCTCCTGCGCTACTGCGCAGATCGGGACATCCAGATCGAAGCCTGGAGCCCCATTATGCGGGGAGCGGTCCGAGATATTCCCGAAATCCGCACCCTTTCCGACCGATACGGCAAAACCCCCGCCCAGATCGTCCTGCGCTGGGACCTCCAACGCGGTGTCGTCACCATCCCGAAATCGGTCCACCCCGAACGAATCGGCGAGAACGCCGACATCTTCGACTTCGAACTGAGCCAAGACGAGATGGGCATCATCAACGCACTCGACACGAACGAACGCCTGGGACCCGATCCGCATAACTTCGATTTCTGAGCACCCCACCCCCAATACCCAGGTCGAAAACGCCACCGCGCCTCTGCGCGAGGATCTCCGGAGAGCAAGCCTCCCGCAGAAGACGCGGTGCCATTTCAAACAATGCTTCCTCGATTAACTCGAATCCCTCGATTAACTCGATTAACTCGATTAACTCGATTAACTCGACGATACCGACCCCGACCCCGAGCTTGCTTCGCTATCAAGCGTTTCAAATAACCTCTAGCAGGCAACGGCTCCCCCTGATAAGCATGGATCAGGGCATCGCCCCAACCCACCCCCATGCCCAGGTCGAAAACGCCACCGCGCCTCTGCGCGAGGCCTTCCGGCTCCGGATGGGGAGGGCATCCAGCCCGCCCTCAAACCAGCTTGAGGGTGACGATCTCGAATGGTTTCAGATGCAGCTCTACGGTTTGGGCTTCGCACGCGAGCTGCTCCTGAGTCCGCTCCAACAGGTCGACGCGATCCACCCGCCTGAAGGGCAGCCGAATGTTCAGCCGGCAATCGCAGCGGCTGCCAAAGGCTTCATACAAGCGAAGGACGATCCCCTCCCCCTCCTCCGCAACCTTCATCGCCTCGAGGACGATCCCTTCACCATCGATCGAAAGCCAGGATTGGCGACTCGGCTCACCCTCGCCCACTGGATGGGGCGCCAATGACTGGAGACGGATCGGCTGGTTCAATGCATAGCCCTCCTGGATCACGCCAGCCTGGCGCAGGTCGCCATGGTGTGGCAAGAGGGCGTAGGTAAACCGGTGCCGTCCACGGTCGGCATCCGGATCCGGCGATCCAGGTCCGCGCAAAAGGCTCAGCCGCATGGTATTACCGAATATATCATGCCCGTACTTGCAGTCGTTTAAGAGCGCGACACCGTAGCCGGGCTCCGAGAGATCAGCCCACTTGTGCGCACATACCTCGAAACGCGCCAGGTCCCAACTGGTGTTCATGTGCGTCGGTCGCTCCAGGTGTCCGTACTGGATCTCGTAGGTCGCACGTTGCGAGCGGACATCCACGGGGAAGGCAACCTTTAAAAACCGCTTGCGCTCCTGCCAATCGATATTCGTTTCAAAATCGATCCGTTTCGACCCCGCACGTACAACCAGTCTCTGATCCATGGTCGAGCCGCCGAACTTGCGAACCACTCGGACCACCGCCCGCAGGCCGCCTGCCTCCAGCACTTCGATCGACTCGACATCGACAATCTCCTCGAAAACCTCTTTGTAGAAGAGATCAACGTCCCAGGCCTCCCACTGGTTCGGATCGTCCGGGTGTAGTTGCAGCAGATTGCCACGCGCCCCAGCAGGTATCACCTCACGTTCGCATTGCAGGTCCCGCAAGCCGCTCACCAGCCCCTGCTCATCCAATTCCAGACGGATCAGCCCGTTGTCCAGCACGATTCTCCCGCCTGATTCCTCCACCGTCACCGGTGTCCAGCCCTCCGGAACGCGGTCCGCCGTCGCGGCGTCGACAATCGCATAGCCGCAGGCAGGCACCTCAGCGACCACCGGCCGGCCATCATCCAGTTCCACCACCTCGGCCCGCTCCCAGGCAAGGCTGTTCCATGCCGCTACCGGTTTGGAGGCGGACCCCGTCGACATGCTGGAGACCATGGCTGAGGAGGCGTCGAGCCATACTTGCTGTGCGAGTGTGTGAATCGTTTGGTAATCGAGTTCGCTGTCGCGATAGACCCACTGGATGGAGGAGCCGGGGATGATGTCGTGGAATTGATTCATCAGGAGCAATTTCCACGCTCGATCCAAGGCTCCCGCCCGCCCGTTGCGCTCCTCCGGGGCTGGGTGCTCAAAGACGTCATAGACCGCACGCGGCGGGGCCGTTGGGGTGATCGAACCCAGCTGCCGCGGGTCCCCTACGGCCGTGGCCAAAACATCCACGAACTCGGCATCGCGCAACCAGCACTCGCTCAAACGGTTGCCCCGCTTGACCCGCGCCTGTGTGGTGTAGGTCCCACGATGCAACTCCAGATAGAGCTCGCCAACCCATACGGGCAGGTCGACGGCGTCCGCCTTCGCCTTGCGGAAGAAATCCGAGGCACGCTCCAGGGTTACCCGCGGCAGCCCTTCGAAATCCGTCAGCCGCTGTGCGTTCTCCAGCATGCGCAGGCTCGGCCCGCCACCGCCGTCGCCATAGCCATAAATGTAGAGCGATCGTGTGGCCCGATCATGATCCAGGAATTTGGCCACCCCTCCGGCCAATTCGCCCGGCTCGAAGTTGCCGTTGTATGTGTCCGAAGGCGGGAAGTGCGTGAAGATCCGGGTCCCGTCAATCCCCTCCCAGAGGAAGGTGTGATGCGGGAATCGATTGAACTGGCTCCAGGAGATCTTCTGGGTCAGAAACGAATCAATCCCCGCCTGCCGCATGAGCTGAGGAAACGAAGCGCTGTAGCCGAAGACATCCGGGATCCAAACGTCCTCGGTTTCATAGCCGAACTCCTGCATGAAAAACCGCTTGCCATGCAGGATCTGCCGCACCAGGGACTCCCCAGAGGGAATGTTGCAATCCGCCTCGACCCACATCGATCCGACCGGTTCCCACTGGCCCCTGCGAACGGCCTCACGGATCCCCTCGTAGATGTCCGGATAGAGCGCCTTCATCCAGGCATACTGCACCGCCTGCGAACAGACGAAGACATAATCGGGATACTCCTTCATGTACTCCAACGCTGTGGAAAAGGTACGTGCACACTTGCGGATCGTCTCCCGCAAGGGCCAGAGCCAAGCAGTGTCGATGTGTGCATGTCCGACCGCGGAGATCTCGTGCGCGCTGTCCCCGTTGCGGCAGGCCAGCAGCGGTGCCAGAAGCCCCCGGCAACGCTCCAACGCCGCGCGGCCCTCGGCCTCCCACAGATTGATTACCTCGTTGAGTACAAAGAGGAGCCGTCCGGCGCGGGGCTGCGCGGCAGGCAGCACATCCACGGCCTGCCGACAGAGGAGCATGTCATGATAGAACCCCCAAACCTCTTCATCCCGATAGGCGAGCTCCGCCTGCTTCAGTACGAGCAACGGCCGGCCGCCGTAATCCGGGTGGGTCGCGATCCCACCCTCCATCTCATCCGGTACCACGTTGGCGGCCGCCTCCACGAAAAAGGCAACCGGTTCGCCACCTCCCGCGGAGCGTGTCCAAGGCACCTCTTTGCGATGCACATTCACCGCCAGAAAGGGGCGCCCGTCCCGGTAGGCCAAGCCCTCCGCGCCAAATCCCTCTCCACCACCATAGCCAAGGTCCACCAATGCGACCACCCGCTTCCCTTGCCAGGCCTCCGGTACGCGGGCGCGAAACCGAAACCAAGCGGTGTCAAAAAGGGGCCCCCATGCAGATCCGACTTCAAACGGCTCATATTCGGCCTGCATGGCGGCCTGCGCGACGATCGGCTCCCCGCAGACGCGATGGATCGCGACCTCCATCGGCATGGTCTCAGGATAGATCGCCGGTTTCAGCCGCTGTTCAATAAATCGTTGGATCCGTTTCCGCGTGAGATCGGGGTGCTTATGCATCGGATGTGTGTCTCGGAGCAGGGGTTATTGGACGGTGATCTGCTTGGCGCTCTCCCAAAGCCCATGGATGTTGCAATACGAAGTCGCAAACAGAGTCCCCGACTTCTGAAGCTTCAGGTTGCATACGGCGCTGCTGTCCGTGTGGATCGGGCCCTCGTTCGGACCGGTCGGGGCCTGCCCGTGCGCGTTGAGGAAGAAGCGGCCCACCTCGTACACATTCTTCTCACCGGCAGGTACAAAATGGAGCGCAATCCAGTCGATATGGTGCTCGGTCGTGTTCGGGTGTGGGACTTCCTTTCCGACACAAGCCGAAACCGTGAACGCCTGACCCGCCTGCACGCTGTCCGGACAATCCATGACCGGCACATGTTTCTCCTTCGCCCAATCCGCTGTCTTGACAAAATCAGAGAGTCTCTCCATCGCCATTCTCCTCACAATCCGGGTTGTAATTGTTGCATCCTGGGGCCTTAAACCCTGCACCATTATTCCCGAAACCATGGCGGCAATCCAGTCCGAATAGGACCGCTCAGGAGACCGGAGCGTCTTCGTCGCCCCAACCTTCGCCGCTGACGGGATAGCGTTCTCTGTAGAGATTGACCGGCGGTGCAGGTAGACGCCTCCGTTTCCACCAAGGCATCGCCTGCAAAAGCACCCACCATCTCCAGAATGCCTCCCGGCTGGCCGTGATACGCAGGCGTAACGACCAAACCTGTTGCTGCACCTCGTTGAGCTCCTCCCGCAAACGGTCCCGATCCTCCCGCAGCTGATCGACTTCATCCTCCAACTCACCCACGCGCATCCGCCATGCCTCACCACCGCGGTAATTGAATTTGGCCAGTTCTTCCCACTCACGCGCCTCCTTGATGAGGTCGTCGATTGAGATACGGGTCTGCTCCAACTCCTGAGCCGTGCCCTGCAATTCGCTGTTTCGCTCCACGGCGCTTTCGAACTCGCGCCCGAGGTTCATCAGCTTCTTCTTCAGGAGGCTGTTCTCCCGCTCCAAATCCTGGATCCGCTCCTGCGCGGCTGAATCCCCTTCCAACCCCACCAACTCGCTCTCGCGCACCGGCTGCACAACAATCGGATTCAGCTTCAACAGGTTTCGCCTGGGTCCGGACCGTTGACCGGACCCATCTCCGTCCTCGGCGAACTTGGCCCGCACAGCGCGTGCAGCAGCCTCGGTGACGTAGAGTACCGGAGCGCCGCCTGAGGGCGCGGCGACACGCGTCTGCTGGTCTTCAGGAACGTTCGAGTTCACCCAGCGACGTACGGTCCTCGCATGTGCACCCAATTTGGATGCGAGAACACTGACCGGGATCCAGGGCCCGGTCCCTCCAATATAGGTATTCAGTAAGCCCACGGTTCTGAGAATAGCACCGGACACAGGGTCCGGTCCAATCCAAATTGGCTGGGATAGAGGTCGGAGCTCCGATGTATCTGCAATCCCCCTCCCAATACACCTCTGCGCCCTCTGCGATCTCTGCGGGAGTCCTCCCCACCCCGCCCGGAGATCTTGCGTTGTCGGCCAATGTAGTTTTCGGACGGGCTCAAGCGAGCGAGAGGTCGTCCGAAAAGGTCGCCGCTTCCAACCTGCCCTCCCCAAGCCCATCCGGAGAGCCTCCCGCAGAGGGCGCGG
>CALLYA010000476.1 GCA_937875495.1 uncultured Verrucomicrobiota bacterium | reverse complement strand
TTTGCACCAGAACGTTCCACGCCGAACCACGCTCTCCCTCGATTCCGTCGATTCCCTCGATTCCGTCGATTCCCTCGATTCCGTCGATTCCGTCGATTCCGTCGATTCCCTCGGAATACTGACCCCGACCCCGAGTTTTCTCTTTCCGGATCTGCGGTTCTCTGCGGCCATCTGCGGATCGCATCCCGGTGGGCTTCGTGCGTTTCCGTGCAAAGTGTGTTACACAAGATCGCCCGCCGTTGGATCGGCAGAGGAATTGAATCATGCAAGGTAGGGGCAACCGAGAATGGCACGGTCGCGCCTGGACGGCGAAGGATTCCGTCTGGACACGACGAAGTCGCGAGGAACCGATGGAGATGATAGCGGGTGGATCTCGATGGTTGGGCCGGCCACATTTTCGATATGGCGCGGTCGTTTGCGGGGTTGCCATGGCTTGGACCTGCCTTGCCGCTATTGTCCCTGCTGAGGCTTTGGATCCGCCCACGGAATTCGATGTGCGCAGCGAGGCGACCCCAATGCGTGCGTCGAGGGATCACCGCGCGATCGAGCGTTGGAACCAGGAGCTTCGGCAAAGGGGGCTTGGCCTCGAATCGTCCCGTACCGACACCGCCCGGACTCGGGTGCACCGCGAACGCGCGTGGGGTGACGGGTTGCGATTGCTGCAGGGCGTGGGAGGAGCCATCACACATGTGCAAGCAGGGGAGGACGCAGCCTCGGCTGCACGCCGGGCAGCCGGCCTGCTTGAGGGCTTGGAAGATCGGTCCGCAAAATCCCGCGGCTTGGATCAGCGTGTCGGGGCTGTGTTTGAGGGTGTACGTTCAGAAGTGACCCATGTCTGGTTGCAGGATTACCTGGCGGGACTCCCGGTATGGGGCGGACGGACAGGGGTGCATATCGACCGAAAGGGCGGGATTCGGCGGATTGAACGTTCTGCTTTCCAGACCAGTGCTGCCGCATTTGGTCCGGTCGATCCGGTTCTGACCGAAGCCGAGGCTTTGGACGCGGTGCGGGCCGCCTTGTTTGGCTATGAGATCAGCGGTTATGAGGGCGGGCGGAGATCCAAATCCGTGCAGGGGGAGCTGCTCTGGTACCCGATTGATCCGTGGGATGTGCGGCTGGCTTGGCGGCTCAATCTCGGGGTGGAACTTGGATTCGGCATTCCCTGGCTTTACCGTGCTGTCGTCGATGCACGAACCGGTGAGATGCTCTCGTTCGTTCGAATGACCCGGAGTGCGGAAGAGCCCTCCTGGTTGGTCTTTACTGGTGAGAGTCCTCAGCCGGGCAACCTTTCCCCATTGCCGTCCGAGCCCGACACAGACCCTGTGAGCAACACCCGGCGCGCGGTCGTGGTCTACAACGGCGATCCGGTCGCATCCCCGCTGGGGTGGATACCCGACGGTGGGGTGACGACCGCGGGAAATAATGTTCACGCCTTCAATACCTTGTTTGGTAGTGACGATTCCGGCCGTGCGTTCTCCACCGATCGACGGTTCCACTTCCCGCTTGATCTCACCCGAAGCTGGACTCCGACCGCCTATCGCGAGGCCTCGACCGTCAATCTCTTCTATTTGAGCAACGTGGCGCATGATTATTTCTATGCGCTTGGTTTTGATGAGGCTGCTGGGAATTACCAGGCCGATAATTTTGGGCGAGGAGGTCGGGGCAACGATCCCGTACTCGCGGAGACCTTGAATCAGAGCGAGTTCGACAACGCCTTCTTCAATCCGTCGATCGACGGGCTGCCTCCGAGCCTGGTGATGATGGTGTGGACCCGATCCCTGCCGCATCGGGATTCATCCTATGATGCGCAGGTGGTCTTTCACGAGTACACCCACGGGGTCTCGATTCGTCTCGTCGGCGGTCCGGACGAGGTGAATGTCCTGGAGGGATACCAGAGTGGCGGTATGGGTGAGGGCTGGTCGGACTTCTTTGCGCTCTCGATGACGGCTCAACCGGATCGCGACGTGCATACACCCGTTCCGATGGCTGCGTATTCCACCAACAACTATGTCAAAGGGCTGCGACGACATCCTTACACCGATGACATGTCCACGAATCCGGTGACCTACAATTGGGTGCGCAACAGCACAAGTGTGCACGAGATTGGTGAGGTTTGGGGTTCGGCCCTGTGGGACGCCTGGATTGAGCTGGTGGAATGCTATGGTTTTGAGGCGGGCCGCGAGCGGATGGAACGTCTAGTGCTCGAGGGCATGGCCCTCACCGATCCCAGGCCGACATTTCTGGACGGCAGGGACGCCATCCTATTGGCGGATGAGGTCCTCTATGACGGAGTGCACCAGCGCGTGCTCTGGAACGCCTTTGCCCGGCGTGGGATCGGCTTGGGTGCGTGGGACGGCGGCCACGAGGATGCGACCTTCGTCACGGAGGCATTCGATTTGCCTGTAGTGTGGGCGGGTAAGGGGGAGCTGGTTTGGGATGCGGTTGCGGTTCGGCCGGAGGCCGAGGTGCGGACCGTTCCGATTCGCCTGCGTGATGGCGATCTCGGAGGCTCTGGGACGGTTACGGTGTGGGTGGAGTCCACTGCGACGGGGGATGGCGAGGAGATCACATTGACGGAAATGGGTTGCGGCAGCGGGGTCTTTACCGGGGAGGTCCCTTATGTTCTCGGGCCTGCCGTTCCCTTGGACGGTAATGTTCAGGTGGCAGAGGTCGGCACGCTCTCAGCCACTTACGATGACACGGATGACCAGGGGGTGCTGAACCCGGTTGTCGTGCCACTGGATATCGATTCGGAGCCGCCGGCTTTTGAAGGTGTTGTCTCGGTGGTGCCCGGGGTTCGCGGACTGGAAGTGGTCTGGACGGCGGTGGTCGATGCGAGTCCACCGGTGGAGTATCGGGTCTTCGTTTGGCCGGACGGCACTGAGCGGCCGGCGGAGCCGCGCCTGACCGTGCGGGACAGCAACCGTGTGCTGCTTTCGGAGCTGGATCCGCTCCTCTATCGGGTCCTGGTGCGTGCGCGGGATAGCGCCGGAAACGAGGATTCCAACGAGCGAGCCTTGCTCGCACGCCCACTTCCGCATGGCGATGCCGACGGACTCAGGGTCAGCGGACTGGAGGGCGCCTTTGCGCCCGGCACGATCGGTTCGTTCCGTGTGGAAGTGATTGACCGGTACGGGAATCGGGTCACAGGCGGGGAGCAACCGATGGTGCGGGTAGGGCTCACCGGGCCGGGACTTATGCTCGATTTCGACAACCCGTCGGTCATTGAGCGAACGGGTCCTCAGCAGTGGGTGGTCCGGCCGGAATCGGGTGTATCAGAGCTCGAGGCGAGCGGGTTTGCCCCCGGTTGGGTTGCAGTTCGCACCCGGATCCTGGATCCGGATCCGGAGACGGTTCGAGGGGTTGAGCCTGATCATTTCGTGAGGGTGCCTTCCGTCTGGATGGATTTAGAGGAGAATGGCGGAACAGACATTGGCATCTTCGATGACGATCACGTGATCTTCGATGTCCCGATCGGGTTCGCGTTCCCATATGACGGCTCCCTCTTCTCGTCGATTGATGTGAGTGCCAACGGGTATGCGAGTTTTGGGGGCACCTACTATTTCGGCGATCACTATCGGATACCGGATTCCCGTAAGCCGAACGGATACCTCGCGCCGTTTGCGACCGACACCCTGCCGCGGATTGGCGATTCGCGGGTCCTCGTTTCCACCCGAGGCGCTGCTCCTCGGCGGGTCTTTATCGTTCAGTGGACACGCATGGGGCTGTACGACGATCCGGAGGCCTCGCTGACATTCCAGCTGCTGATATACGAGAGCGGGGAGGTCGAGTTCCAATATGCCGACATGCTCGATGGTGCGTTTCATTTCTCGGACGGCAGCGATGCGACGATCGGTGTTGAAAACCTGGACGGAACCGCCGGTGTGCAGTTTGCGTTCATGGAGCCGGAAACGATTGCGCCGTGGTCAGGTCTCCGTCTGGAGGTCCGGGGTGGGGTACCGATGTTGATCACCGAGCATCTGGCCCCGGCATCGGATTCAGACGGCGACCGTTTGAGCGACCTTGTGGAGCAACGGATTGGGACCGATGCGGACTCAGCGGACAGTGATGGAGACGGCCTCTCAGATTGGGAGGAGGTCTATCTGACCGGGACGGATCCATCCGATCATGGTTCCAGATTTGAGGTTTCCGTGAGGCCTGAGAATGGGCGGTTCGTTTTGACCTGGCCGTCCCGGCTGGGACGGTATTACACCATTCAGACGCACTCTGCGCTTCCCGGCGCCACCTGGGAGGTATTGCCCGACGTAGACCGGCGGGAGGGTATTTACCCCATCGACGCGCATGAGTGGTCACCGCTGGATATGGAAGGCAGGTTCTTCAGGGTGCTGGTGTCGGATTGACTAGCCTGAGGTCGTCCGAAAAGGTTTCCGGATCCGGATGGGGAGGTATCCCGCGGAGGTATCCCGCAGAGATCGCAGAGGGCGCAGAGGGGTATTGGGAGGGGGGAAA
>CALLYA010000475.1 GCA_937875495.1 uncultured Verrucomicrobiota bacterium | reverse complement strand
ATGTCCCACCGTCACTGCCCCCCTCTCCCCTTGGCGCTCTTGGCGTCTTGGCGGTGGAATTCCCCTGCCTTCAAGCATCCCACTGACGAAATCGAATCCAAGTGGACAGTTCGTCCGGCAATGGCCGGCCCCATAAGACGAACCGCCAAGACGCCAAGGACGCCAAGGAAATTGAGAACCTGGGTATGTTCGTCATTGGCGCCTCCATTGGGTATGAATTGCATGAGTCGACTGGACTAGCTGGAGCCCGTCCGAAAAGGCACCCGCTTTCCCATCCGGATCCGAAGAGCCTCCCGCAGAGGGCGCGGTGGCGTTTTCGACCTGCCAGTGGAGGCGGGTAGGTTCCATGCTCTCCACGCAACATTTTTAGGGGATTTTATAGATATCGCGTTTCAACAGGCCAAGGCAGTGGCAGATAACTGATCCGATGCAGCTGCATCCCCCCCTCCCATTTCCCCTCTGCGCCTCTGCGCCTCTGCGCGAGTTCTCCCCATCCGGAGCCGCAGTACCTTCAGCTATGCCCCAATGGGCTTTTCGGACGACCTCTAGCTGGAGCCCGTCCGAAAAGGCACCCCCAAAAGCTCGGCCCAGAAACGTACACGATGATGCGGCGAGTAGGAGTACGAGTACGAGTACGGAGGTGGCCGATCCGTCAGATCATTGTCGAAATCGAAATCGGGGTCGATCCCTGCCTCGGTTGGCACCTGGCTCTCTGAGCACCGTAACAATACGGTGGCAGCACCCGGTGTCTCATGTCTGGATCCCATAGCGAGCCCGAACTTGCTTCGCCATTGACCTCTTCGTGCGGGCTCTGGTTACCCACTGTCGGGCGATATGGCTTGCTCTGTTTGCGCCGGTTTCCTACAAGTACAAAACGTCTCACACATCACCCCAATCGGATCGTCAACCGTCAGATGCCACGGCACCTCAGGCATCCAAACGCTTTCCGGCACCGAAACGAAACGAGGTTCGGTATGAAACCAGGCTTCTTTTTCCTCCTAAGTGTTCCATTTCTCCTTTCCCAGCTGCAGGCGCAGACGACCGTATCCAGCGTGGATCACCCGCCGACTACCGAGCGCAGTCAGCTCTATACCGGTAATCAGGCCCCCCTCGCACCCTCGCCGCTCATTAAACTTCCGCCGGGAGCCGTCCAACCAAAGGGTTGGCTCGAACATCAGTTGCGGTTGCAGGCTGAGGGATTTCACGGGCATCTCGAGGACATCAGCCGGTTTCTCGTTCACGATAACAACGCATGGCTCAGCCAGACCGGTGCTGGTGAATACGGCTGGGAAGAGGTGCCGTATTGGCTCAAAGGGTATCTCAACTGCGCACTGACCCTGAACGACCGGCCAATGTTGGACCGTGCAATGGTCTGGATCGAAGCCGCACTTGAGAGCCGGAAGGCGGACGGCTGGTTCGGGCCGGATCAGGGGCGTACCGGGTTGGCAACCGACCTCGAGGGTCGCGACGACCTGTGGCCCAACATGGTCATGCTCTTCTGCCTCAGAGACTACTTCGAGGCGACCGCGGACGATCGAGTTCTCGAGCTGATGAAGGACTATTTCCATTACTTGCATCAACTCCCCGAAGACAAGCTGCTGATCGGCTACTGGCCGTCGATGCGCGGTGGCGATAATCTCTACATGATCTACTGGCTCTACAATCGCATCCAAGAGCCGTGGCTGCTTGAGTTGGCAGAAAAGAACCACCGGCGCACCGCCCGCTGGGACGAAGGCCTCATCAACTGGCACAACGTCAACATTGCACAGGCTTTCGGCGAGGCCGGCACCTGGTGGATGCAGTCGCTCCAAGAGGCCGACCTCCAATCACCCTACAAAAACTGGGCGGAGATCCGGCAGCTCTACGGTCAGGTCCCAGGCGGGTTGTTCGGTTCCGATGAGAACTGCCGGCCGGGATATGACGACCCACGCCAGGCCGTCGAGACATGCGGGATGGTGGAAGCCATGCTCTCGCATGAGACCCTGGTCGCCATCACGGGCGATCTGCTCTGGGCTGACCGATGCGAGGATATCGCCTATAATTCGCTCCCGGCCTCAATGACCGCCGATATGAAGGCGTTGCGATACCTGACCGCTCCCAACATGCCCGTCTCCGACCAACGCTCCAAGAGCCCCGGCATCCAAAACGGCGGACCGATGTTCGAGATGGATCCGCACAACCATCGCTGCTGCCAGCACAACGCCGGGCATGGCTGGCCATACTTCGCCCAACACCTCTGGTATGCAACGGCGGATCATGGCCTGGCCGCTGTCTTCTTCAACGAATCGCGCGTCACCGCGAAGGTCGGTAACGACGGCGGCGAGGTCTCGATCGATCAGCAGACCGCCTATCCGTTCGACGAGGTGATCACTTTCACAATTCGTACTGAGAAACCGGTCGCCTTCCCGCTCTACCTTCGGGTTCCGGGCTGGTGTGACGCACCCGCGCTCGCGATCAACGGCAAGGATCAATCCGCGACCGCCGCGGCCGGTCAGTTCCTGGTGGTAACCCGGAATTGGGCCGACGGGGATCGCTTGCAGCTGCGCCTGCCGATGGATATCCGAATCCGTACCTGGGCAAAGAACCACAACAGCGTCTCCGTCGACCGAGGGCCGTTGACCTATTCCCTCCTGATTCAGGAGGATTACGTCCGCTCCGGTGGCACCGATGAATGGCCAGCCTGGGAGATCTGGCCGCAGTCGCCTTGGAACTATGCACTGGTTTTGGAAGACAAATCCCCTGAATCCGCCTTTGAACTGGTGCGCAAGCCTTGGAACCAGGGACAGTCCCCCTGGACGACCGATCGGGCCCCGCTCCAGATCAAGGCCAAGGGCCGGCGTGTGCCGGAATGGGGCCTCGACCGATTCGGGCTCTGCGCTCCACTGCAGGACAGCCCGGTCGCCACGGACGAACCGACCGAGGAAATCACCCTCGTCCCAATGGGTGCCGCCCGGCTGCGAATCAGCGCATTCCCCGTGGCCGCATCAACAGAGAAGGACGGCACCCGCTGGATTGCACCGCCCGCACCCAAACGCCTCTATACCGCATCCTCCTCACATACCTATGATGGCGACGATGTCTATGCGATCGCGGACGGTCTGTTACCGGAGCATTCCAATGACCAAGGGATTCCGAGGCACACGTTCTGGCCGCGACGCGGCACGACCGAATGGCTGGAAGCCACCCTGCCCGAAGCCAAGACGTTGGAATCGATCGCAATCTATTGGTTCGATGATACCGGAGTCGGCCTCTGCAGAGTCCCCAAGGCCTTCCGCTTGCTCTATGAAGAAGACGGCCAGTGGAAGCCCGTGGCGGCCCCAGACGGGACGGCGCTCAACACAGAGAATGCCCTGCAGAAGGATCGGCTGAACACTCTGGAATTTTCCCCGATCACTGCCCGCAAACTCCGCCTGGAGATCGAACTCCAGCCCCAGCACTCCGCCGGTGTGTTGGAATGGCAATTGCCCTAGCTAGACGCTATCCGAAAAGGTCTTCGGATCCGGATGGGAGGTATCCCGCAGAGGGTGCGGTGGCGCAGAGGTGTATTGGGAGGGGGAAAGGGACCTACATCGGAGCCGTTTTCAAC
>CALLYA010000474.1 GCA_937875495.1 uncultured Verrucomicrobiota bacterium | reverse complement strand
CGATCTCTGCGGGAGTCCTCCCCATCCGGATCCGAAGACCTTTTCGGACGGCCTCTATCTACCGAATCAAAATGCAGACTCTCCCTACGCCAGATTCTCTGCGACCACCTGGAGCAGCTGGTCTTTGGTGATCGGCTTGAGCAACACCTGGGCGGCTCCAAGGAGTTCTGCGGCTTTGAGATGGCAGTCGGACTCGAAAAGGGCACCGGAGATCGCGATGATTCGGGTCTGTGGAAACTCCTTGCGCAGGGCCCGAATGAGTCCTAAACCGTCTTCCTCAGGCATGACAATATCTGTGATGACCAGATCCGCCTGCCATTCGCGCTGAATCCGGATCGCCTTATCCCCATCCGTGGCGGACTGAACCTCGTAGCCAGCGTCTGAGAGGAAGATCTCGAAGGAGAACCTGATGCTCCTCTCGTCATCCACCACTAGAATTTTCGACATGCAACCAGCCTCCCTCATTGGAGCAAACCCGGATTGATCAAAATAGATCACGTTCCCCTGGAATACCTTGCGATCGCCCCCCCCATCTTTGCAACGATTCCGGCATCCCCGTTTCCATGCGGAAAAAGACCCACCGATGGGCGAACGGGCGAATCGTCTGCTACTCAATGCGGCTCATACTATCACGTTTCCGACGGCATGCCAAAGCGGGCGACATCCCGAAGGCAGTCCCGAGGAAAGGGTGGGGAATTATCGCCGGGATCTCGCAATCTCAGGCACTTCCACGAGCATCAGCAAGAGTCCGAGCTGACGAATTGCCTTGACAAAATCGTCATATTCGAGCGGTTTCCGGATGTAACAACTGCACCCCAACTCGTGACATCGCTTGACCTCTTTAGGGTCATCGGTTGTCGTAAGGATCACCACCGGCAAGCGACGAAGGGTGGGATCCTCCTTGATCGCCCTGAGAATCTCAATCCCGTTGACCTTCGGAAGGCGTATGTCCAACAAAAGCAAGTAGGAGCCGGCCTTCTGCAGGGGCGAATCCGGTTCTTCCGAGAAGAGGAATTCGCGTGTCTCGAGACCATCGCGAAAACGGATGAAGGGATGGTCCCAGCCCGCGCGTCTAAGGTTTCTCTGGATCAGCGAAGCGTGGCCGTCATCGTCCTCTGCAATCAGGATCGTCACGTCTCTCTTCGTCATCATCGTCATGCCCCCCGGCCTGTCCGTGTCAAATTGAAGCTATGTTTCGATATAAAGCATATAACACCGAGCCAGGGGAGATCAATACGATAATAAATATTGTTGATCCCTGCGCGTGAATCCCACCCTCCGACCAGAGTCAATGCCTGGGAGACGATTGTGTCCCGTCAACCGAAGGGATCAGTAGGGGAAAACATGGCGGAGAGGGTGGGATTCGAACCCACGGTACCCATAGGGTACAACGGTTTTCGAGACCGCCCCGATCGACCACTCCGGCACCTCTCCGCGTTCTGAACCACAGGCCCTCTGCGAGAAGGGCCGCTCCAATGAAGTGGTTGGGCATTCAAACTACAGCGAATGCCGGATCTGTCAAACCCCAGGGTGTGAATTCAACCGCGGGGGAACATTCCCCTTTCCCTTCCACAGCGCCTTCTGGCGGACGTCCGAAAAGAGAACCGCCTTCCCAGGCTGACCGCCCCATCCGCATTGGGAGAGCCTCCCGCAGAGGACGCGGTGGACGCGGTGGCGTTTTCGACCTGGCCACCGGGGGGGGCAGCATCCATGCTCTGATCCCAACCTAGAGGCTATCCGAAAAGGTCTATGGCGAAGCAAGATCGGGGTCGGGGTCGCTATCGGTATCGGTATCGGTCTCGGAGAAACGCGGGATGGGATTCGGACATGAGAAACCGAGTTGTGTCGCTATACCGACACAACTCGGCAGCGAAGTTTGAGCGGTCCATGAGGACCAAGTGCCATTCAGAACAGGAATCGATCCCGATCCCGATCCCGATTCAGACAATGATGGGAATGATTGACAACCATTGCCTGGAGGAGACGCATGAAGGAGCCGGCCTTTTCGGAGGCTTTAGCCACAGAGGACACAGAGTTCACAGAGAGATTCTCCCTTTCGCCATCGACGAGACAACCCCTACTTCAGCCGGGTTGCGTTGAGATGGGAAAAAACGTGCGCCTCTGTGTTCTCGGTGATCTCTGTGGCAGGACTTTTCTCACCAGCGGTCGTCCGAAAAGGTCCATGGCGAAGCAAGATGGGGGTTGGAGTCGCTATCGAAAGAACGCGTGATGGGATTCGGACATGAGAAACCGGGTACCGCAACCGTATTGTTGCGATGCTGACACAACTCGGCAGCGAAGTTTGCGCGGTTCATGAGGACTAGGCGCCAACCAGAACAGGAATCGATTCCGATCCCGATTCCGACCCCGACCCCGATTCAGACAATGATCGGACTGATCGGCAACCCCTCGTACCCGTACCCGTACACGTACTCGTACCCGTACTCGCCGCATCCTCGTGTACGTGTACGTGTACCGCTTCGCTGTGTACGTGTACGTTTCTGGGCCGAGCTAGAGGCCGTCCGAAAAGGTCCATGGCGAAGCTAGATCGGGGTCGGGGTCGCTATCGGTCTCGGTATCGAAGGGACGCGTGATGGGATTCGGACATGAGAAACCGGGTACCGCAACCGTATTGTTGCGGTCCTGACACCACTTGGCAGCGAAGTTTGAGAGGTCCATGAGGGCAAAGTGCCAACCTGAATAGGAATCGATTCCGATCCCGATTCCGACCCCGGTTCAGACAATGATGCTACTGATTGGCAACCATTGCCTGGAGGAAACGCATGAAGGAGCCGGCCTTTTCGGACACGCTCTGGCTAGAGCCCGTCCGAAAAGGTAGCCGCATTCTCAACCTGACCTCCCCATCC
>CALLYA010000473.1 GCA_937875495.1 uncultured Verrucomicrobiota bacterium | reverse complement strand
AACAGCTCTGACCTTTCCCCATTCCCGCCTCTGCGCCTCCGCGCCTCTGCGCGAGACCTCCCCCCGCCCTCACGAGTTCGGCCCCTCAATTACTTTTTCCTGGCCAAATTCGACGCAGTGGTCCGTGTTGCCTTGAAGCCCGAAAACCCGCCACGTACCCTTCCCTCACGCGATGACCCCGTAATCTTTACTAGGAACTCAGCCCATGGGCTTGGATTATTTTGATACCGACCGCGTCTCGATCAAGCGCCGGAACCGATTAGGACTCATCTCCACCGCCGGCTGGCTGCTCGTTTTTTGGGGGGTGATCCTGGTCACCAGCCAGGTGCAGGCTCTGCAGATCAGCAACAAAATCAGCCCCCGAAACAGAGAACGCCCAGCCAGGAATTCCTCTGATTACATCGTGCTGCACACCACCGAGTCGTCCAAGGGCAGCAGCGCAATCGGGAAACTCCAATCCCGAGGCGAAGCGCATTACATGGTCGATACCAACGGGCATGTCTATCGGATCATCGATAAACACCGCGTCGCCTTCCATGCGGGCCGCAGCATGTGGAACGGAAGAACCAACCTGGATCGTTACTCCATCGGCATCGAAGTCGTCGGCTTCCACAACAAGCCGATCACCGCGGCCCAAACCCGCGCGCTCAAAGAACTGCTCACGCAGCTTCAGGGTATCTATAAAATCCCCGACGAACGCGTCCTGACCCACTCCATGGTCGCCTACGGCGCACCCAACCGCTGGCATAAAAAGTCCCACCGCGGTCGCAAACGATGCGGGATGCAATTCGCTACCAAGTCGATGCGGAGCGCGCTCGGACTCACCTCCGCCCCAGCCTACGACCCCGACGTGCGCGCCGGCCGACTGATCAATGCGGATCCCTACCTCGCCCAAGTCCTCTACGGCAGCCCTAGGGAGCAGACCACCGCGGTCGCGCGCTACAACGCCGCTGACGCCCAGACCATCGGCAAGGGCAGGAGCGCGTGGGACGTCGCGCGCGATCAGTACAATGCCGCGACCACACTCTACACCTTCCCCGACGGCCGAAAGCTTCGCGGTAACCAGATCCGCGACTGGACCAGTATCCCCGCGGGCACTCGGGTCACCCTGAGCGGTGACTCCGATGAGAACCCATCCGAAGGCCTGCAGGTCGTCGGCACCGACGCCCCCAACGCCTCCGGGATCGCCGGAGATGAGGTCCGAAAATCGACGACAATCTATTTCATGCCGGACGGCCGGGTCATGCGCGGGGATCAGCTCACCCTGGCCCAAATCCGCGCGCTGCCCGCCAGCACACGCATCCTGGTCGGATATATCTTCGGCGGGTACATCTCCAAGAATCGAAGCGCCTACGACATCTGCGGCGCAAAATGGAAGCACCCATCCACCTACTACAAGTTCCCAGACGGCTCGATCCGTACCGGAAATCAGATCAACGAGAACTCCATACCACAGAAAACCCTGGTTCTGTTCTCCAATTGACCCCAGACTTTCACACCTTGGTCATGAAAACCACTCCACGCCGTGCCCTGCTCCCCCTGATCCTCTGCCTGTTCCCCGCCGCCCTGTATCCGACGACATCACCCGCCTCCACCCCGCAATGGTTCGACGGAAGGGCGCAGTGGGTATGGTCCTCAGAGGGGACTTGGGCCTTCCCCGCCACCGAAGCACCCTACCCCACCCGCTTCTTTCGAAAGACCTTCGAGGCCGAATCCGGTGATCGGCTCACCGTCGCGGTCTCCGCCGATACCCGCTACAAACTCTGGTGCAATGGCACCCTCGTCGCCCTAGGTCCGGCTAAAGGCGACATTAGTCATCACTTTTTCGACGAGGTCGTCCTCGACAGCCTCCTGCGTGACGGCACCAATTGCCTCGCCGCCCAGGTCGAATACCATGGAGCCGTCTGGCCGCACTATCAGTTCGGCGGCGGCAATGTCTCCCTCATGACCGCATGCCCCGGCTGGATCCTGGACGGTACCCTCCGCCATCCCGACGGCCAGGAAAAGTTTCGTATCCATACGGACCGCTCCTGGAAGGTCCTCGTCGATCACGCGCTCGACCGTCAGATCCTTCCCGGCTGCACCCCCTGTGTCGGGCTCTACGAAGACTTCGATTGCGCCGCCTTCCCCTGGGATTTCCAAGAGCCGAAATACGATGATTCCACCTGGGCCCCCGCGACGGAAATCACCGCCGGCGTGCCGACTTGGGCGGACCGCGACAGCCCGATGCCACATCGCCTCACCCCACGCCTCATCGCACAACTCGAGATCAGCGACGATCGCCGATTCCAGACCGCCTTCCGCCCAGAAGGCAACCCCTCCGCCGACCAGTGGATGGACCTCATGGCGGACGATCAACCGCTCACCCTCCCCGCCCACCAGCGCGCCACAGTCCGCATCGATACCGGCGAACTCACCACCGGCTACCTCCAGCTCGCGTTCAGTGGCGGAGCAGGCGCCTCCATTCGCATCGCTTACGCCGAGGCACTCAAGAACGAACAGGGCCAAAAGAGCAACCGAAACGACCTCGAATTCGGTGAGGTGGTCGGCTGCGTGGACCTCATTCGCCCCGACGGCGGCACAAGAAACTACAGCCCGTTCTTCTGGCGTACGTTCCGGTTCCTTGAACTCCAGATCGAAACCGCCGGGGAACCGCTCGAACTCCAACAGCTGACCTACCGGTTCACCGCATACCCCTTCCAAGATATCGCACAGGTGGAAACCTCCGACCCACTCTTCAATGAGATCTGGCAGGTCTGCTGGCGCACCGCCAGACTATGCGCACACGAGACCTACGAGGACTGCCCCTACTACGAACAACTGCAGTACGCCGGGGATACCCAGATCCAGGCCATGATCAGCTACCTGGTCGCCGGCGACGCATCCCTTGCACGCCAATTCCTCATGCAGTTCGATTGGTCGCGCCAGCCCAACGGCCTGACCCGGAGCCGATACCCATCCCAAATCCCACAGACCATCCCCTACTGGTCTCTCCATTGGATACTGAGCGTACGCGACTATTGGATGTATACCGGTGACCGCGAAACCGTCGCCGATCTCTTCCCCGGAGTCCGCGCCACACTCGATTACTTCATGCGCAAGATCGGCCCCGAAGGCACCGTCGGCCGGCTCGACGGCTGGCTGGTCGCCGACTGGTGCCCCGAATGGCCCGGCGGCGCACCGACAGGCGCCAATGAGGGGGTGGCCGCCTACGACAGCCTCATGACCGCCACCGCGCTCCTGGCCGGGGCCGAACTCGCCCTGGCCGTCCATCAGGACCCCGCCCCGTTCCAACAGGCGGCAGAAGGACTCAAGTCCGCAGTCCATCAGCGCTATTTCGTCGCCGACGGCGGCTACTACGCAGACCGCCCGGGGACCCAAAAGGGGAGCGCGTTCACCAACGTCTGGGCCATCCTCGCCGAAATGCCCTGCGATCCGGCCGCCCTCGCCCAGCGAATCTTCAACGATCCCCAATTGAGCCCCCTGACCATGTTCAGCCAGAGCTTCGCGTGGGACGCCCTTGCCAAGGCTGAACGCTTTGATCTATTCCCACAAACGCTCGATTTCTGGGTCCAAACCCTCCAATGGGGGCTCTCCACCTGCCCCGAAGTTCCGAATTTCGAGCACGCCCGAAGCGATTGTCATGCCTGGAGTGCAGGTCCACTCATCGCCTGGACCCGCGAAATCCTCGGGGTCCGCCCGCTTGCCCCCGGCTGGGAAGTCATTGGGATCGAGCCCAAACCCAGCGGCCTGACCTCGGCCAAAGGCAGCATCCCGATCACCCGGACCCATCCCGACCAGCCGTTGGAAACCATCGAGGTCCAGTGGACCATCACCGATGGGGTCATCCGTCTCCAAGCCGAGATCCCCGGCCGAAGACACTGCAAAATCCGACTCCCGGGCGGGGATTGGCAGGAGTTCGAGGGCCCCAGTATCGAGGTGAGTGCCGAGGTCGCCGGATAACAGGATGCCGTCCCGAAAAGGTAGGCGCTTTTAAACAAAGCCCCGCGGCGAGCACGATTCCCTCGATTCCCTCGATTAACTCGATTCCCTCGATTAACTCGATTAACTCGATTAACTCGATTAACTCGATTAACTCGATTAACTCGATTAAATCGATTAAATCGATTAACTCGACGATCCCAACCCCGACCCCAAGCTTGCTTCGCCATTGACCTTTTCGGACGGCCTCAACCAGGATCCCGTCCAAAACACCATTGGGCCACAAAAGAAGGCACTCCGGCTTCCCCTCCCGCCCTTTCTCTTTGGGCCGACCAATCCCTAAACCTTTGTTGACCTCGCCAAGGCGGCATTGCTAATATCAGGTCTTTGCACATCGGACAGAGACAACTCAAACCAGATGAACAGCATGGGGTCCAGGCGGACCCTCCCAACCATCAGTGAGGAAATGAAATGATTAAGGGACCAGGAATCTTTTTGGCGCAGTTCTTGGGCGACGAGCCCCCTTTCAACACCTTCGACAGCATCTGCAAGTGGGCCTCGGACCTTGGGTACAAGGGCGTCCAGATCCCCGGGTGGGACGGCCGCTGTATCGACCTGAAGCTCGCTGCCGAGTCCAAGGGCTACTGCGATGACATCGCCGCAGTGCCGGCCAAGTACGGGATGGAAATTACCGAAATCGCCACCCATCTTCTCGGCCAGCTCGTCGCCGTACATCCAGCCTATGACGAACAGTTCGACGGCTTCGCGCCCGAGGCCCAGCGCGGGAACCCACAGGCCCGCACCGAGTGGGCTGTACAACAGGTCAAATACGCCCTGAAGGCATCCCAGAACCTCGGCCTCAAGGCACTCCCGAGCTTCAGCGGCGCCCTTCTCTGGCACACCATGTACCCCTGGCCGCAACGCCCCGCAGGCCTGGTCGAGGAAGGCTTCGCCGAGCTCGCTAAACGCTGGAAGCCGATCCTCGACGTCGCCGATGAGTGCGGCATCGATATCGCATGGGAAGTCCATCCCGGCGAAGACATCCACGACGGCGCCACCTACGAGCTGATGCTTGACGCCGTGAACAACCACCCGCGGGCTTGCCTGCTGTACGATCCGTCGCACTTCGTGCTCCAGTGCCTCGATTACCTCCAATACATCGACATCTACCACGAGCGGATCAAGGCGTTCCATGTCAAGGACGCCGAGTTCAACCCCTCCGGCCGTGTCGGCGTATACGGCGGCTATCAGGGCTGGCAGGAGCGCGCAGGCCGCTTCCGCAGCCTCGGCGACGGGCAGGTCGATTTCGTCGGGATCTTCAGCAAGCTCACACAGTACGGCTTCGACGGCTGGGCCGTCCTCGAGTGGGAATGCTGCCTCAAGGACGCCGCACAGGGCGCCGAGGAAGGCGCACCCTTCATCTCGTCTATGCTGATCACCCCGCCTTCCAAGGCGTTCGACGACTTCGCCGGCGGCTCCATCGACAAGAATCAACTGCGTCGCATCCTCGGCCTCCAGGCCTGATGCTGCTCTTCCGCAACCGGCAGGCCGAAGGCCCGGCACGAGTCCGTGCCTAGCCCCACCAACCCTGCCGCAGCAAACGAAAAAGCCGGTCGCAATCGCGACCGGCTTTTTCCTTTTAGCTTGAACCTGTCCGAAAAGGTATCCGCTTTCCCGACCTGACCTCTCCATTCCCATCCGGAGAGC
>CALLYA010000472.1 GCA_937875495.1 uncultured Verrucomicrobiota bacterium | reverse complement strand
AGCCTCGCGCAGAGGCGCAGAGGCGCGGTGGCGTTTTCGACCAACCTATCGGGGTGGGGTAGGTCCATGCTCTGCAGTCTACTTTTTTTGGGTTTTTTTTCAGTTATACCGCTGCAGTAGACCAAGGCAGTTGTTGAAAACAGCTCCGATACAGCTGCATTCCCCACCCCCACGAATCCTCTGCGCCCTCTGCGATCTCTGCGGGAGACCTCCCCATCCGGCTCCGGAGACCTTTCGTTCTGACCCAAAGGGGTTTTCGGACGGGCCCTATCCAGGGGGGCGGTTTTGGTCATTGAGTTTTTTTGGTCGATCGAAGAAAGTGGATTTCATATACGGGGCTTAGGAGTGGGCAGATTCGATCGGCAGTGGCAACCTGAAGGGGCGGTGTGTTTGATGAAGGGACGATTTGTTGGGTGGAGGACCGGCGGGGCGTGGCTTTTGGTCTGCATGGGGCTGTTGGGGTGCGATATGCAGCCCAACCCAGAGTTGATCAAATCAGAGTCCCCTGGTGAGCCGACCTTGACCGGAGCTGGGACGGACATCCTGGCGCGGGTTGACGGGGTTCCGATCACGCGGGCGACCTTTCAGGCGATGTTGATGCAGACGGCTGAGTTCTACAAGAGCCGTGGCCTGCCGATGACCCAGAGTCCGGCCGAGGTGGGGACCATGATCCTGGACCAGTTGATTGCGCGGGAATTGGTCTACCAAGAAGCTCGGAAACGGGGCATGGAGGCCGATGCGCAGATCGAGCAGGCGCTCAATGAAGCGCGGGAAAAAGCCGGAGGCGAGGAGCCGTTCAAGGCGATCTTGGCTCAGCGTGGTGTGACCGAGGAGATGATTTGGGAAGTGACTCGAAGGCAGATCCTGACCGAGCAGATCATCGATCAAGAGCTGGCATCCAAGGTTGAGATCACGCCTGAGGCGGTGGAGGCGTTTTACGCTGAGAACGCGGAGATGTTTTTGATGCCTGAGCGGGTGCATGCCCGGCACATCCTGATCGCGATACCCGAAGGCTCACCGGAGACGGTCCGGGTTGAGGCGCGGCAAAAGATTGAGGAGCTGGCTGCACGCCTGACCGAGGGGGCGGATTTTGCGACACTGGCCTCGCAGGAAAGCGAGGACCAAGCCTCTTCGGGCAACGGCGGTGACCTCGGCTTTTTTACGCGCGCCCAGATGCCGCCGGCCTTTGCGGATGCTGCGTTCGACACGGAGCCTGGTCAGGTAAGCGGGGTTGTGCAGACCAGTTTCGGTTTTCACCTGATTCGGGTCGAGGAGCACCTCCCTGAGCAGCAGGTTGAGTTGAATGAAGAACTTCGGGTCGCGATTCGCAGGCAGATGACGCAGGAGCGGGTGAAGGACCTGCTTCGGGACTGGGCCCGGGAATTGGAAGGCAGCCACGAAGTGGAACGCTATGTCGCCCCTGAGGATTTGATTCCGATCCCTGATGGTGGGGTTGCTGAGACCGGCGTGTCTGAAAAGGGTGCTGCTGAACCGCCATTCGATTTCTGATTGAGGGAATTTGAGCTGGGAGAGGAGGGCCAATCCACCTCCGTGGGATCTGGTGATTCGACGGCGTAGTGGGTTACAAACGCAGTCGAATCAGTTGACTTGCAGCTTGAGCGGGCGATGATTCAAAGATCGGTCCCAGCGATGGCTCGACCCTCGACCGAATGCGGTTCCGGGGGCGAGCTGATGGATGCTGTTGCTATTCGTGCCCTGGGATGGTCCGGACGGGTAATCATCTTGGACCTGCACGGCAGCCATTTTTCCAGGAGGTACAGATGCCAACATATGAATATGAATGTCAGGATTGTGGATATACGTTCGAAGAGTTTCAGCGGATCACCGCGGATCCTTTGAGTGAGTGTCCCAAATGTCATGGCAATTTGAAGCGACTCTTGGGTACGGGAGCGGGGATCATCTTCAAGGGTTCGGGGTTCTACGCGACGGACTATCGGAGTCCGACCTACCAGAAGACTGCGCAGAGCGAAGCTGCTGCTGGTAAGAGCGCGGCCAAGGGCGAAACCAAGTCGGAATCGTCCGGGGGGGATACGTCCACGAAGAGTCCAAAAGCCTCAGATTCAGGTGCGGTGGAAAAGAAGAGCGCCTGACTGAACACGATCCTTATCCAAATCCGGGGTACGAAGAGGTTCATACACGGTTCCACGACCCGGCGTGGGATCAAGGTTTTTTCATGAGTGAGGGTTGGTCATGTTAGTTTGCCCAAAGTGTGGATACGACAATGAACTCGGGCGGGTCTTCTGCCATGGATGCGGCGAGAAGTTGGACCTCTCATCCATTCGTCCTCCAGGGTGGGAGGGTGATGAGAATGATGAAGGCCAACTCGATGAGAACGGCGAAAAGAAGCAGATGCTGGTTCTTGGCGTCGACCAGAAGAAGAGGGGCGGCGGAATCGTAACCCAGATCACGAACGCGATCATCCTTCTCTTGCTTGTAGCTGTGGTTGCGATTGCGGTCGGGCTCTGGATGAAGCCGACCTTGGAGCCTGTGAACAGCCAGATGGACAAGGCTGCCGCCAGCACGGCCGAGGAGAAGATGAAGGTCCTGGAGCAGGCCGCAGAGCGTGACATCGCGTTCGAGACGGAACTGACCGAACTCGAGGTCAACAATCTCTTTTGGGAAAAGCTGGTCGGGGACCTGAGTATCGCCGAAGGCCTATCGAATCTCGAGGTCGATTTGGAGCCGAACGCGGTGCGGATTGTCGCATACAAGAACCTCTTCGAAAAGGTTGAGGTGGTCATCGTATTGAAGGGTACGCTTGAGCTTGTCGAGAAACGGCTTCAGTACAACATCGATTCGATCACCGCGGGGAAGCTGACCATTCCGGCTCAGATGTACGACTGGTTCCTTCAGAATCAGCTTCCGGAGATGTGGCCGCCGATCGAAGATCACTACAAATCCCTATCCAAGCTCAAGAGCGTTGAAGTCGGAACCGACACCATCAAGTTGGGGACGGAAGGACAAGCCCCACAGCCTCAGCGACCCATGCGCCAAATGGGTCAGATGCGCATGCCTGGCGGAGCGATGCGATGAGAGATAAAGAGGAATTTTACGGCGCCCTCGAGGAGATCGATGGTCGTCCGTACGATCAGTATCAGAAGATCCTCGGCGACTTTGATTTCTCGCGGTATGTGCTGAAGATCGGCCAGGTCCAGTCGAGCCCGGATGGGGAGCCTACACTGCTGTTGGTGCGTGTACCGCAGTCGGTCGCGGGCTTCCCTCCACGGCTGTTCTCTTCTCCGGTGCGCAAGGCCGCGTTGGAAGATCTCCTGACCCGGCAGGTCGCGATGGCGATCGAAGATCAGTCTGATTCCGGGCTGGTATCGATCTCGGAACCGACCCCTCAGATCCTCCCCCGCACCTCTCTTCAGGTATTGCCGGAGTACGTAGAGGCTCGGATGTACATCGACCTTCCGGGCAAGGGCGGGCGGGTGAACGGGGAAGCGGCGGCGGTGGTCTTTTCCGAAGAACTGCCGCTGATTGTCTCCTCCGCCTTGATTTACGCCTACCTCGAACCGGAAGAGGTCGACGAGGCGATCGGGGTGATGGAGGATGCCGATGCGATTCGGCAGCAACTTCGGAAACGTGGTCTGATGGCCTTTGTCGCCGATGGTTCGATTCTTCCGCGGGACCCAGCGGACGGAGAATCGCCGCTTCTCGGGGCCGTTCCGTTCGTGTCCCCGCCGGAGCTGCTGGTGGAGATGCAGCTCCCGAGTGGCCGCACGATTCGGGGGATGGGGATTCCGAGCGGTGTTACGGTGGTGGTTGGTTCCCTAAACCAGGGCAAGAGCAGCATGATTTCCGCGCTTGCGGAGGGGGTCTACAACCACATTCCCGGTGACGGCCGCGAGTATGTCATCACCCAGCCGGATGCGGTCCAGATCCTTGCTGAGCCTGGGCGCAGCGTGCATCGGGTGGATGTCTCCGGCTTTTTCCCAACCCTGCCGGATGGCCAGGATCCGCGACAGTTCAGTACCTCCAGCGCCGATGGCCCTACATCCCAGGCGGCTTCCGTGATGGAGATGCTCGAGGTTGGAGCCGGCGCCTTCTTGTTTGATGAGGACAGCTCCGCACCGGAGTTTTTCGGCTCGAACGCGGTGATTGACGAGCTCGCCGGCGAGACAGCGGATGCGGTCCGGCCGCTTGCCCAGCACCTGCGCGGTCTTTGGGAGCAACAGCAGGTCGCATCGGTCGTCGCCACGAGGTCGGTGGGGGAATACATCGCCCACGCGGATCTGGTCCTGGTCATGCGCAAGTTCCAGCCCGCGGTGGTGACCGAGGCTGCGAAGGCACAGATACCGGCCGCACCCGTTGCCGAGACCGGCTTGGTTGCGCGTCCACGTTCCATCGTCGCGTACAC
>CALLYA010000471.1 GCA_937875495.1 uncultured Verrucomicrobiota bacterium | reverse complement strand
GACACGGAGAACCGGGTAGAGCAACCGTGTTGTTTGGGTGCTGACCGAACTCGGCAGCGAAGGTTGAGCGGTCCATGAGGGCCAGGTGCCAACAAGAGCAGGAATCCCGATAGCGATTTCGATTTCGATTTCGATCCTAATCATTTGGCATCTGAGGATAGGGATCAGGGCATTAGCCTACCCACCCTCCATGGCAGGTCGAAAACGCCGCTGCGCCCTCTGCGGGAGGCTCTCCGGCCGAGGCCGGCTGCGGTGCTCTGCGGTTCACTCGCCGAATTGGGTTGGCAGCGAACCGAGCTCGACGAGAAATTTCTGGAAGCGGTGAACCTTGCGCTGGTCTTGGTTGTCGGCGTAGATGAGCATGAGGTTGCAGCAGGTCCGTGCCAGGATCCCGCGGGGGGTGACGGGGCTGAGGTATTCCGACATATAGCCGTAGCCCGCCTTATGGCAATAGGCCATGCATTCCTCTTTGTTCAGCTCTTTCCCCTGATTGAAGACGTCGATAAAGGTCGAATAGCGGGGGGACTGAAACCGCACGAGGAAGTGGCCAGGCATCCCGACGCCGACCAGGGGAAGACCGATTTGCTGGCCGAGGATCAGGTAGAGCGAGCAGAGGGCGATGGGGGAGCCGATGCGCCGATCGATCACGTCAAACAGGTAGCTGTTGCGTGGGTCGTAGTAGTCCGCCTCGTTGCCGGTAAGGCCGAGTTGTTCAAAGAAGAGCTTATGGAAGGCGACCAGATTGGTCTCGGTGTCTTGCTTTGGGCTGCAGAGCTCTTTGGCGTGGGCGGTCCACTGTGCGAGGGTGTCACGGTATCGCTCGGAGTCGATACGCGGGTATTCGGTGGAGCTGAGGTGGATCAGTGCTTCGGCGAGGTCCAGGGTCCCGCGGTGTTGGGCCAGGAACTCGACAAAACTCTTTTCGGCCTCGGCCCCGAATTTTTGTTGCAGGAGGTTGAGCGCGTTCTGGCTGCGCACGGGATTGGAATCACGGGCCGCCCGTTCGAGCATGGTGTCGAGGGCGGAGTCGCGTTTCATCAGTGGCGGCTGCAGGAGGCTGAAGGTGGTTTGATCCTCGTCGGCGAGCAGCTGATAGATGTTTTCCAGATCCTGATTTGAGAAATGGGAGGAGCCCATGGTGCCAACCTTCCGTGTTGGGGAGGTTCGGAGGAGATTCGCCACGATCCAGCTACATGCTAGATGTTGAGATTGACGCTGACAAGTCGAGTCGTGCAATAAGGGCTGAAAAGGTGGTCGGTGAAGGAGCCGTTTTTTTAACGAGCGGGTGGATGGCAGGCAACGGGAGGTGGCGCGCGTATGAATCGGTCGGACGCGGGATGGATGGAGGAGGCTGAGGTGCAGCGGTGGGCGCAGGTGGTGCGTCCCCGGATCGAGGAGGTCCGTGCGGCGATTGCGGTTTCGGCGGCACGTTCCGGTCGATCGGGTGAGCAGGTTGCGCTGATCGGTGTGACCAAGACCCTACCGCTGGAGGCGGCGCTGGGCGCGGCTGTGTCGGGGTTGACGCAGGTTGGGGAGAACCGGGTACAGGAGGCGGTTCCGAAGCTGGAGGATGGCTTGCAACGCGGGTGTGATGTGTTGGCCTGGCATCTGATCGGGCATTTGCAGCGCAACAAGGCGAGCAAGGTGGTTGGGCGTTTTGCCATGATTCACTCGGTCGATTCGATGCGTTTGGCGACGGTGCTGTCCCGACTGGCAGAGGAGGAACAGGTACTTCAGCCGATCCTGATCCAAGTGGATATCTCTGGTGAGGACAGCAAGTTCGGCTGGGAACCGAAGGACCTGGAGCGCTCTTTCGAATCCTTATTGGAGCTACCGGGGTTGGATCTGCGTGGGTTCATGACGATCGCGCCGTTTGTGCCTGATCCGGAGGAGGTGCGTCCGGTCTTCGCGCAGCTGCGGCGGTTTGCGGAACGTATGCGGTCGGCATCGGGGCGGGAGCTGCGCGAGTTGAGCATGGGGATGAGTGGCGATTTTGCAGTTGCGGTGGAGGAGGGTGCGACGATGGTGCGAGTGGGGAGCAGGATCTTCGGCGCGCGTGGATGAGCTGCTTGACTGATCGGGAGCCAACGTTGGGACAGGGATATGGAAGGGGGCGGGTACGATGCGGATCGGAGTGATAGGCGGGGGTAACATGGCCGAGGCACTGGTTGCCGGTTGGCTAAGCGGGGGGCGGGCGCAGGCTGAGGAGGTCGTGATCTGCGAGCCTGTGGCGGAGCGGCGGGCTTACTGGCAGGCGACATACGGGGTACGGGTATCGGCAGAGAACACCGATGCGCTGGCGGGTACGGAGCTGGTCTTGTTGGCGGTGAAGCCACAGACCATGGCGGCAGCGTTGTCCGGCCTGTCGTCTGCTGCGTACACGGGGATCTGGGTCAGCATTGCGGCAGGGGTTCCGACTGAGAGGTTGGGTCGAAGCCTGGGGGGGGATTCGCGGTTGATCCGGGTGATGCCGAACACGCCTGCGTTGGTTGGGGCGGGGATTTCCGCGCTCTGCCGCGGGGGGTGTGCGAGCGAGGCGGACCTTGCGATTGCGTGCGGATTGTTTGAGGCGGTGGGCGAGGTGCTGGTGGTGGAGGAATCCGAGATCGACGCGGTGACGGCGGTGAGCGGGAGTGGTCCGGCCTATTTCTTTCGATTGGTGGAGGCGATGGCGGAGGGTGGCGTAGCGCTTGGCCTCTCGCCGGAGAAGGCGATGCGGCTGGCGGCCGGCACCTTGACGGGTGCGGGGCGGTTGCTGGCCCAATCGGGTGTTGACGCGGCGGAATTGCGGCGGCGGGTGACGAGTCCTGGCGGGACGACGGCGGCCGCGTTGGGGGTGATGGCGGCGGCGGATTTTGCGGGGATCGTGGTGCGTGCGGAGCTGGCGGCGGCGGAGCGTTCGCGAGAATTGAGTGGACAGGGATAAAGCGGTGGCAGAAGTGCGCGGGCAGAAATCGATTGGAGTTTGGCAGCGGCTGCGGTGATGTGATAGGCTGCGGGCGTTTTCATTGGATGATCGAGAAGCAAAGTGGGATCGACCGGCGAGGAAACCATGAAATTGACGATACGTCTTGTTGTATGTCTGATGCTCCTGCCTCTGGTGTCCATTCGGGCGCAAGAGGAGCGGGCCGGGGCAGGGGAGAATCGGATTCCGGTTGATGTGACTGGGGCTCGCATGATCTGGGATGGTCGCAGCGAGGACATCACGTTTGTCGGCAACGCGCGTGTGGAGCTTGGCACGATGCTGATGACGGCCGACCGCATCACGTACAACCGGGCTTACGAGACGTTGGAAGCGGTGGGCAACGTCCACTTTGAGCGGGGGGATGAGCGGTTTGACACGGATCGTCTGATCTATGAGATCCGCACGGGCGAGGTGACCAGCGGTGCGTACGACGGCTATCAGCCGCCGCTCTTCATCAAGGGGCTTGCGGCGGAGCGCCAGGCGGACGAGACGATTGTGTTGCAGGACGGTTCCGCGACGACCTGTGATTTAGAGCATCCGCACACGAGCATTGAGGCGCGTCACATCACGATCTACCCCGGCAGTCATCTGGAAGCACGCAACGTCTATTTCATGGTTGGCGAGCGCTCGGTCTTCTACCTGCCGTACTACAAGCGTTCGTTTGACGACAAGAATTCCAATTTCAGTTTTGTTCCCGGTTACAGCAGTGACTTCGGAGCGTTCCTGCTCTCGTCCTATCGCTGGACGATCTCGCCGATGTTGAAGACCACATGGCACGTCGACTATCGCCAGAAGCGCGGGGGCGGCTATGGATTGGATGCGGACTACATCATGCCGGACTACACGGGTGAGGGGCGAGCGACCGGGTATTACACGCAGGACGACGAGCCGCAGGACGACGAGGACACAGAGATCGGGCAAGAGATTGACGAAGAGCGATTTCGGCTGACCTTGGCCCATCGTCAGAGCTTTACGCCTGATACGTATGGCATTGTCGATATGACGTACATGTCGGATCCGGACGTAGAAGAAGATTTCTTCGAGGATGACTTTCGACGTCAGACGCAACCGGACAATCTCGTGAACGTGGTGAAGGCGGATCCGAAGTACACGCTGAGCCTGTTGGTTCGCCCTCGGATTCACGATTTCTACAACGTGGTGGAGCGTCTGCCCGAGCTCTCGTTTGAAACCCGGCGGTTACGGCTTGGGGACAGTCGGTTTTACTATCAGAATCAGAGCAGTCTCGCGAACTTGCGTGCCTCTTTCGCCGATGGCAGCAAGAAGGAAGACTATGACAGCGTCCGTGTGGACACGTTCAACCAGATCTTGTATCCGAAGAAGTACTTCGGGTTCCTGAACATCGTACCGCGGGCCAACTTTCGTGCGACCTACTATTCCAACACGCCTGAGTATGACACGGAGACGCGGATCATCACCAACGAGGTGACGGCGGTGGACAGTCCGGACGTGTTTGACGAGCTCCAACGGGTGATGACGGTAAGCACGAACGAGTTTACGTCGGTTTCGGACGGGTCGGGAGATGTCCGGCTCCTCTATGGAACCGGTGTGGAGACGTACTTCCGCGGGTACCGCACATGGGCGCACGAGGACAACTACTACAACATCCATGGCCTGCGGCACACGGTGGAGCCTTCGGCGAACTACTTTCTGACGGCAAGGCCGGAGCTGGAGCCGGATGAGATCTATCAGTTTGATGCGATCGATCAGCTAGGCAAGCAGAACTTCATCCGTTGGGGGCTGCGCAACAAGCTGCAGACCAAGCGTCGGGAGGTTCCGCACGACCTCATTGACTTCTTTGTTTACACGGACTGGCGTGTGGATCCCGAGAAGGAGGAGAACGAGTTCTCCGACATCTATTTCGACAACGAGTTGCGTCCGTCGGATCGGATCTGGATGGACAACGACTGGGCGGTGACGAGTGATGATGGCGAGATTCGGTATTTCAACACGTACCTGCGTTACATCCTCAACCGTGTGAATTTCTCTGCGGGGCATCGGTATCGCATGGACCAGAACAACCTCTTCAGCACGGAGGTGAACTGGGCGGTGACGCACAAATGGGGCCTGCGCGCCTATCATCGCTATGAAGCGGACGATGGCGAGCTCGAGGAGCAGGAGTACACGATTTATCGAGACCTGCACTGCTGGGACGGCTGGTTCAGCGTTCGGGAGCGGGACGGCGACATTACCCTTTGGCTGGTGATGTCTTTGAAGGCATTCCCGACGGTACCGATCAGCTTGGGTAAATAACGCGCCGCCGGCCCCTTTGTCTGGGTCGGTTTAGAGGCGGGGATGCATGTCTGGTCTTTTGTGGGTGACAGGCGTGGGGGCTCCTGGAAGTCGGGGGTTCCCACTCCCTGCATCCGATTTGGGCGCTGCGGATGATGGGAAAGGAAGTTTGAGGGATGGCAACACGGGTGTTGGTGACCGGCGGGGCCGGGTTTATTGGTTCGCATCTGGCGGAGGCGTTGGTTCGTGCGGGACACACCGTGCGGGTTCTGGACGACCTCTCCTCGGGGCGGCGGGAGAACCTGGCGCACCTGGATCGCGACATTGAGTTCATGCAGGCGGACATCTGCGATACGGCCGCGGTGAAGACCGCGGTTGCCGGGGTTGATACGGTGTTTCATCAGGCGGCGATGGCATCCGTGCCGCGCTCCATTGAGCTTCCGCTCGAGACGAACTCGATCAACATCGGCGGAACGGTTGCATTGTTGTGTGCCGCCCGCGACGCCGGTGTGCGCCGGTTTGTCTTTGCCTCTTCTTCCTCCATTTACGGGGACAACCCTGTGCTTCCGAAGTCGGAGGAGATGTCGCTGTCACCGATCTCGCCGTACGGCCTCCAGAAGCAGGCCGGCGAGAAGTATGTCTGTATGTTCCACCGGCTATACGGACTCGAAACGGTTGCCTTGCGATACTTCAACGTGTTCGGACCGCGCCAGAATCCGGAATCGGATTACGCGGCGGTGATACCGATCTTCATCACGCGCCTGTTGCAGGGGCGGGCCCCAACGGTGTATGGGGATGGTGAGCAGAGTCGTGATTTTACCTATGTCGAGAACGTGGTCCGTGCGAATATGCTCTGTATGGATGTGCCTACCGGTGCGGTAGGCCGTGCATACAACATTGCGTGTGGGGAACGATATTCGCTGAACGATTTACTACGGATGATCAACGCCGAACTCGGCACGGCGACGATCGCCGAATACACCGACCCACGCCCTGGGGATGTGAAGCACAGCCAGGCGGCGATTGAGATGGCGCGCCGGGAGTTGGGCTTCAGACCGGGGATCGGCATTGAGGAAGGGCTTGCGCGCACGGTTGCCTATTACCGAGGGATCATGCAGGCGTAGCAACCGGGCATGGCCGCCGGGACATGCCTGGGAACGGTCTGTGAAAGCGAGGGGTGGAGAGCGATGGACGTTCCTCAGGTCATGGGCGATGAGAACCTATTCGGGCGCGATCCGATGGAGGGGATTGTCGCCGTGGAACCGGTCACGGGCGGAGGGGTGGAGCTCTTCCGTCGCGATCCCGGCACGGGCGCCCTTACGGTCATCCGCGACACGTTTAGGCCGTTCTTATGGGTCACGGAGGCGGCCTTTTTACAGGGCTTTGACGAGGCGTACGAGCTGGAGGAATTGGCGGGGGCGCTGCCGCTGCGCTATCTGGTGCATTTCGATGACTGGCGTGTGCATGAGCGTGCGGTACGGCATTTGACGCAAGCGACGCGGTACACCGCGGGCCGAAGCGATGCTCCGTATTTGGTTCTTCGTGATCCGGTGCAGCAGTATTTGATCCAAACGGGGCGGACCTTTTTCAAGGGTCTGCCGTACACTGCGCTGCGGCGTTTGCAGCTGGACATAGAGACTCGGACGGAGGCCGGGTTTGATTTCCCGAATCCGGAGCGCGCGGGGGATGAGATCCTGATGGTGGCGATGTCGGACGCGACCGGCTGGGCGGAGACGCGCGATTTGGGGCAGCTGACCGAGCCTGAGCTGATCGAATGGATCGGTGCAATGGTTACCGAGCGTGATCCGGACGTGATCGAAGGGCACAACCTCTTCAGGTTCGACCTCGAGTTCATTTACACGCGTGCCCGTCGCCACGGGGTGAAGTTGAAGTGGGGACGTGGCAAGCGGCTGATGACTCGGCGCTCCTCCCGCTGGACGGCGGCCGATCGTACGATTCAGTATCCGCGGTTTGATCTCTATGGCCGGAGTGTGATTGACACGTTGTTTTTATTGCAGGCGTATGATGTCTCTGCGCGCAACCTGGATGGATTTGGGCTCAAGCAAGCCGCCCGCCACTTCGGTTTTGCCGCGGAGGATCGCGAGTATGTGGAGCCGCATGCGATCCAGGGACTGCTCGAGAGCGATCCGGAGCGTCTGCGCCGCTATGCCTTGGATGATGTCTCCGAGACTCGGCAGCTGGCGGAGCAACTGAGCGGCAGCTATTTTGTTCAGGCGCAGATGCTGCCGTATTCGTTCCAGAACATCGTGGTCCGTGGGAATGCGGCCAAGATCGATGCCCTATTGACGCGGGCGTACTACACGCGCAGGCACAGCCTGAGCCTTCCGGAATCCGGCCGCGCGTTTGCCGGTGGGTACACCGACATCTTTTATGAGGGCGTTGCCCGACCGGTGGCGCATTGCGACGTGCAATCGCTATACCCGTCGGTGATGCTCACGTTTGACATGCTGCCGGGCCGCGATCGTCTCGGAGTCTTCCGCACCCTCCTGGAGTCGCTTCGGACCTACCGCTTGTCGGCGAAGACGCAGGCGCGCGCGGCGACTGGGGCGGAGGCGTGGTACCTCGAGGCATTGCAGGGGACGTTCAAGATTCTGATCAACTCCTTTTACGGCTATCTCGGGTTTTCGCAGGCGTTGTTCAATGATTTTGACCAAGCGGAACGGATCACGGGCAAGGGGCGTGAGATCTTGCGTGGCATGGTCGAATGGCTGCGCGACCATGGTGCGACGGTGATCGAGATCGATACTGACGGCATCTACTTCGTGCCGCCGGCGGGGATGACGGATGAGGCCCGCGCGGCGTTTGAGCGTGGGCTGGAGGAGTCGTTGCCGACCGGTATCGGAGTGGAATTCGACGCGAGCTATCGCGCGATGTTTTCCTATAAGATGAAGAACTACGCCCTACTCGACGATGTGGGCCGGGTCTTGATCCGTGGGGCGGCCCTGCGCTCCCGGGGGCTGGAACCGTATCAGCGGGATTTCCTGCAAGAGCTGATCCGCCTGGTATTGGAAGGCGGCACACAGGCCGATGGCGACGCCTTAATGGATCGCTATCGTGCGCGGATCGAGAGTGGGACAATGCCGATCGAGGAGCTGGCCAAGAGCGAGCGCATTCAGGATTCCCTGGAGACATACCGCGGGAAACTGGAGAAGAGCGCGCGTGCCCGCAATGCGGCCTATGAGCTGGCGATTGCCTCGGGCCGGCCGTACGTCGCGGGGGACACGGTTTCCTACTATGTGATAGGGGACAAGAAGCGTGTGGCGGTCGTGGATTCGGCGCGACTGATGCACGAATGGGATCCTGCGAACCGTGATGAGAACGTGCCGTACTATGTCTTCAAGCTTGAGCAGACCTACAAGAAGTACCGCGACTTCTTGGGCGCGCAGCTGGTTCCGGTCAAGCCCTCGGCGCGTGCGGTCCGCAGTGGATTCACCCTGATCGAGATCCTGATCGTCGTCTCGATTCTCGGGATCCTGCTCTCGTTTGTCTCGGTCCGCCTGATCGGCCAGCGCAGCCGCGCGCGGGTACAAGCTGCTGAGTTACAACTGGCCACGCTGGTCGGCGCATTGGAGTTGTACAACGATCGAATGGGTCAGTATCCCCGGCAGAGCCAAGGGCTGGGCGTTCTCACCGAACCGCCCGCGGTTCCCGGCCAGGGCGGAGCGCGTCCCGAGCCGTTTATCATGGGGCGGCGCGCCCTGATCGACCCCTGGGGACGGGACTATCTCTATTTCAGTCCGGGCCCTGAAGGCAAGCCGTACGAGGTCCTCTCTTACGGCCGTGACGGCCGCGCGGGCGGGCAGGGGGAAGATGCGGACTTCAGCAGTGTGGGCTTGTGATGATGGGTGATGGCATGTGTGGGATCAGCACGAGATGTGGGAGGCGGACCGGTTTTACTCTCATCGAGATGCTCTTGGTCCTTTCGGTGTTCAGCCTCCTGATCGGCGTTGGCGTGCCGCGCTTTATCGGTTGGGTGGGTTGGAATCGGCAGGTACAGGCGATGGAGCGGCTTGGCATCGAGCTATCGGCTACAGGGCGGACGGCGATCGCGGCGGCGGCGCCGCTCGGGCTGCGTGCAATGCCGAACCGCCGGGGGCTGGAGTGGATTCAGGGCGTTCAGGAACAGGATGGCGACTGGCGGTTCACGGTTCTCACCCGGCTCGAATGGCCCTGGGGCGGGGTAGCGGTTGAGCGTGCGGACGGGGGTGTACTGCCGGAGGAGGTGCGCGCTTGGGAGGCGGAGGCGCTCAAGCCGGAATGGATTGCCGAAGAAATCATCTGGTGGGACGTGCGAGGGCTGACCAATGGCGGGACGGTTCGGATGGCGGGCCGGTCGGGTGGCGAATGGATTGTGAGATTGAGCGCGATGGTCGCGGGCGACATGGTGGTGCGATATGAGCCATGATCCGGAAACGGCCGCTCGGGTCAGGGGCCGTTCAGGCCGGTGCGATGGCTGGTCATTGATCGAGGTCTTTTTCGCGCTGATGATGGGCGGGATTGTCCTGACCGCCTTAGCGCACACGCATTTCGTGGCAACCCGCATGAGCCGGGAAGCGGCGATCAAGGATCGCGCCCTGGGCTGTGCGGAGCGGGTCCTTGCCGACTGTCTGATCCATCGCTCCTGGCCGACGCCTGGAGAGGAGACGCCATGGCTCGAGGATGCCGACACGGGTCTGATGGTCCGTGTCCGCTCGACGGTGCCGGAGCTGGCGGTCCCCGGTCTGGTCGTGGTGGATGTCGAGGTTGCGCGCCCTGGTCGGACCGGTGAGGTGTTGGTGGTGCTCTCCTCAGCCGGCATCGCGGAGGGTGGATAGGGGACCGGGGCTGTCCGCAAAGGTCAATCGCGAAGCAATATCGGGGTCGGATGGGGAGGACTCCCGCAGAGGGCGCAGAGGGGTATTGGGAGGGGGGAATGTAGCTACATCGGAGCTTTTTTCTTCAACTGCCTTGGTCTGCTGAAACGGTATATGTAAAAAGGTGGGGATCAGAGCATTGCCACTACCAACCCCCATGGCCATGTCGAAAACGTCACCGCGCCCTCTGCGGGAGGCTCTCCGGACCCGGATGGTGAGGTCAAATGAGGAAAGCGGACAGCCTCTAGCTGGGTTCACCTGGGGGCGCGGTTGGGCGGGTGACGTGCAGGATTGCGGTGGCGATGGAGGTGGGATCTGCGCGCTGCACCAAGGAATCTGCGATGGCTTGGGTCGAGCGATCCACGCGGCCTTCGAAGACCGGCTGATGGTTCCAGATGATGCGCACGGGCTGATCGAGGTCGAGGAGTTGGTCGGAGAGGCGAAGGGAAAGCTGTGGGAGGTCTGATTCGATCCGGATCTCCTGACCGTTCACTTGGGCTCGGACGGTGGAGCCGGGTTGAGGTCTGAGATCGGCGGGGAGTGCGAGCCAATAGAAGCGGGTGTGGGTGACGGTGCTCTGGTGCCAGACAACGGTTTGGGGCCATGGGTTGCGGGTATGCGCGGCCATCCAGGGCAGGGCCTCACGATCTTGTTGGTTCATCCAATGGCCGGCTTCGGGGTAGACCCGGAGCATATGCGGGTAGCCGTTTGGGTCGGCTTCTGCGAGGGCGTCCAACTTTTCGCTCCATTCCACGGCGACGGTATTTCGATGGAAAGCGGAGTCCTTCCCGCCGACGAAGATGGCGAACGGCAGGTTGCGTAGGCCGAGTGGGGATGCGTCGTTGGGGTGGCCGGCCATCATGGCGGCTGCGGCAAAGCGATCGGCCATGCGCGGTGCGAGTTGGTAGGCGCCGTCACCGCCTGCGGAGTAGCCCATGAGATAGACCCGATCGGGGTCGACACCGCGGAGGACTACGTAGTCCTCGATTAATCGGGCGAGTAGGGGGTCCATGTGAGGCTCATGCCAGAGGTTCCAATGATCGGTTGGCGCGCGCGGGGCGACGACGATCCCTTCTTCGGGTTCGTACAATCGGATTTGGTTTTGCCACTGTTGATCGTTCACGGCGGCGGGGGCGCCACCGCCACCGTGCATCGAGATCCAGAGGCTTTTGCGGCCATCGGGTGCGTCGCCGAAGCTACGTTCCAGCAGGCGCAGGGTGTGATCGCCGATGGTGACCTCACCCTGCTCCAGTTCAGCGGCCCGCTGCATGGCCAGGCTCTGCCGGGAGGTATCCCAGAGCAGACTGGCGATCTCTTCGGCCTCGGGGCGGTTGAGCGGAATGTTGGCCCATGAACTGGGGAGTGCTGCGAGATCCGGGTTGGTTGCTTCGGCAATCCAGTTTTTGAGCGATTCGACGGGGTTTATGGAGGAATGGCTTGGTTCTCCGTGCAGGGCGGCCGGGAGGGCGAGCAGTGGAATCAGGGCGTGGAGGGTGCGGGAGAGGGCGGTGATGGATATCATGGGCTTTGATTGGGTGGGATGGGTGATAGAGCAGAGATGTTCAGCGGATCACCAGGGTGGCTTCCGCGATGGTTTCGGTGGGGAGCGTGCCGTTGAGTGCTGATTTGAGGGCTTGGATATCGGGTGTATCGAGCCTGAACAGCTCGGCGGCGAACCGGTAGGAGAGATTCTGGTAGCGCAGCCGGGTCTGTATGTGCCAAGTGCGGGGTGGTGCTTGGGGGGCGGGGATACGGTACTGGATGGTATCGCGGCCAGGGGCGAAGTCGGAGTCATCCTCGGTGCCTCGGCTGCCCAGGTCTTGGGCGGCGGCCTGGGCGGGGTCCCAACCGACCGGTGGGATACGGTTGTCTTTGATGTAGGACTGCCCGGCCAGCAAGCGGAAGGTCGGGTCCTTTTCGGCATCGGCCATGACGCTCTGATAGACCTGCACTTGATCGGGATGGGAGATGGACTGGTAATGCGGTTGGATCGGACGGCCTGGCAGCTCGGAGGGCAGTGGTTGATGGTGTGCGCCGAGGATGGCGCCGGAGGGTGCGGATTGGCCGGATGAGAAGATCGGATTGTTATCTTGATCGGAGACGGTGAGTTCGAGCCAGGCCCTGCGGCTCGGGTGTGCGGTAGGGAACTTGTGTCCTGCGCGGTTATGGATGGTCACCTCGATGAAGAGCCCACCGTCTTCGGCACGGGCCGCGGTGAGTTGGAGCCTTGCGGTCTGCTGTTGGAGCATGAATTGGGAGGTCTCCTTGCGCCATGACCATTCCTCGGGGGTGACATCAGAGCCGGCTGCGGGGGCGAGGGTGGGGAGGATGGTATTGGCTCCGGCCAGGAGGTGTTTCCCAAATGGCTGTCTGGGGAGGGTCGGCGGAAAGTCGCGGCCCATGGGATTGCGTGCGATGCGGGTGTTGAATGCGTGTCCGTCTTCATCGGCTTTTGGCATGTGACAATCTTGGCAAGTGCGCGCGTCGGGTCCGGGCCGGCTGAATGCGGAGAGGCGCCATTCGAGGAAAGGCGACTGTTCGGCGAGTGCGGATGCGGGTGTGGACGGATCGCCCCTGAGTGGTTCAGTAAAGAGGGTGTGGCAGGCGGAGCAGAGAGCGGATTCCAGGACGTGTTCCGAGGGGAGTGGATTGAAGCCGGTGTGCATCCGCATCGGCATGTCGAAGGGATTTGAGTGCGGCCCGAATGCGGGGGTGCCTTCGGCGAGGTGGTACCGGCCGGAGAATGTATTGGGGTGGCCGAGCTCCTGTTCGGGGATTTGGTGGCACACGGTGCAGGAGACCCCCTCTGCTGCGTCTTGAACCGGTGTTGTGTCGGCTGCGGCGGCGGGGGGATCGGCGTTTTTACGCCACCAGGCAATCGGGGTATGGCAACGTGTGCAGGTGGAGGCGATCTCCTCACGGTGCTCGGGGAAGGTGGCGATCTCGGCGGAGACGACGGCCTTCCAGAGGGGATCGCGGCCTGCATTGGCCATGGGTGAGGAGTGCCAGAGATTGAACGGTGCGATCGGGGCGCCGTCGGCATCGCGCATGGCCGAGGCGGTTGGTGCGTTGCTATGGCAGAGGGCACAATCGCCTGCCGGGCGAAACTCGACCTGGGCGGGCGTCTGGACCACTGACGTCCCAAAGAGGAGCGTGATCCCGAAGAGTCGGAAGATGGATGGGAGCTGCATGATGGCAGAATTGTAGCTGTGCCAGATCGATCGGGTAAAGGGGAAAGAGAGGTCCGGCCAGAGGCTGGAGGTCTGATGGGGGGGGGGCGGTGGCGCAGGGCTAGCGGACGTTTGGCTGGCTGATGAGCGGAGGGTGGACGTTGTGGACTGAGTGGACTTTGGATTGGGGAATTACCTCCATGATTGTGGGCCTGAGGTTGCTGCGGGCCCCCCCGCGCCGCGTCGGTTTGTGCCTAAAGAAATGGGTGACAACTCGAGGCGGGTACTGGAGAATGGGGTTTTAGCCGGTGAGGATGAGAGGTGAATTCATGATTTATCGTAAGGTGTCTCTTGGGTTGGCGGGGTGGATTTTGGGCGGTTTGTGTTTGTTCGCGCGGGCGGCTGAGCCGGAGGTCTTGGAACGGGTCTTTGTTGACGAGGTCTGGGCGGGGCATCGGGTCGGCTTTTGTCTTCTGACCGCGCCGCCGTTTCAATTTGTGGGCTACTACAATGCGGAGCGGGAGATGGTGATTGCCCGGCGGCGGCTTGGGACGCAGGAGTGGGAGCGCAAGGTCCTGCCGGAGCGGGTGGGCTGGGACAGTCACAATTACATCACGATGGCCTTGGACCGAGGTGGTTGTCTGCATATCTCGGGCAACATGCACAGCGGACCGCTTGTCTATTTTCGAGGGTCGGCGCCGCTGGAGATCTCTGGTCTCGAGCGGGTGCCTTCAATGGTTGGAGACCGGGAGACGCGGTGTACGTATCCTGTCTTTTTACGGGGACCGGGGGACGAACTGATCTTCATGTATCGGGATGGCGGCAGTGGCAATGGTGACCAGGTCTTCAACGGTTATGATGAGGCCGACGGCGTGTGGCGTCGCATGTTGGACACCCCGCTTACCTCGGGGGAGGGGGCGATGAACGCCTATTTCCACGGGCCGGTGCGTGGGCCGGATGGGTATTATCACCTCTGCTGGGTCTGGCGGGACACACCGGATTGTGAGACGAACCATGATATCTGCTATGCGCGTTCGCGCGATTTCGCGAGCTGGGAAGATTCGGCAGGGCGAAAGCTGACACTACCGATTACGCTCAAGACCGCGGAGATTGTGGATCCGGTGCCGGCGGGCGGGGGTGTGATCAATGGCAATGCGAAGCTCGGCTTTGATGCAGAAGGGCGCGTGATGATCACGTATCACAAGTATGATACCGCTGGGAACACGCAGGTTTTTGTGGCGCGCAGGGAGGGTGATGGCTGGCGCCGGTATCAGGTCAGCGCCTGGGACACCCGCTGGGAATTCAGCGGCCGGGGGTCGATCCCGTTCCTGGTGCATGTGCAAGGAGCCAAACCGGTTTCGGATGACAAGGTAGAGATTGGTTACAGCCATTGGGAGAAGGGGAGCGGCGTTTGGGTGTTGGATGGCGAGACCTTGGCACTTGTGGGCTCACGTCCGCCGGACCGCCGCTATCCGCGGTTGTCGCGGGAGGAGTCTGTGCCGGGGTTGCAACCGAACTGGGCCGGCGACTTGGGGGGCGATGATGCCGATGGTTCATCGGGGGTGCGCTATCAATTGTATTGGGCCACGCGTGGGGTAAACCGCGACCGCCCGCAGGGCGAGCCCACCACCTCCCGGTTGGAGGTGGTGGGTTCCGGCCTGAGGCCGGAAGCCTGATGCCCTGAGGGGCATCAGGCGAGGTCGGAGGTCCGCAGCACGGCTACGCGTGC
>CALLYA010000470.1 GCA_937875495.1 uncultured Verrucomicrobiota bacterium | reverse complement strand
TGCGGACCTCCGACCTCGCCTAATGCCCTCCAGGGGCATCAGGCTTCCGGCCGGGGCTCCCGGCCGGAACCCCTACCGGAGCCGGAAGAATCCGGTAGGTTCGTCGCTTTCGAACAGGACGGACGTCTGGTCGTGCCACAGGAGTGAGGCGCCGTACGCCGCGCCCCATGTTGGATTGTCCAGGCTAGGGCTGGTTTCGAGGCGCCACACGGCGGGGGCGGCCTCCCATTGCAATTCGAAGCGCGGGCCCACCGGTTGGAGCCGAAGTGGTGGCGGCGGTTCATCCCGAAGGAGGCTAGCGCGCAAGCTGAGATCGAAGCTGAGGTCGGAGCTGCTGGCTGCGGCCTGGTGGACCTCGACGGCAAGGCAGTTGACGCCCTCACGCAGGTCGTCCGCAGGGACGTTGTAGGTGAGAACACGGGATTCATCATCACCCCCGATCGCCTCCAGGGCGAGGGTGTATTTGCTGATCGTACCTTGTGGCAGATTAGTCCGCGCGAGCTCCCTGCCGTTGAGGTACACGGCCGCGCCGTCGTCGCATTGGAGTCCGATGTGGAGCGTGCGGAAGAACGCGGCTTCGGAGATCGAGAATGTCGTACGGAAATAGGTAGTGATGTGCTTGGATGTCGCGTTGGTGCCGTAGCGAACGGTTGTGATTTCGCCATTGCCGCCATACCCGAGCGGTGCGGGGCCGGTCAACCATGCGCTGTCGTCGAAGGCCGGCAGGGTCCAGTTCGGTCCGGGATAGACCCCGGTGTCGAGATAGCGCCACGAACTTCCGGCGGCGATCAGTTTCTCCGCGACATCGATCCGCACCGGGGCTGATGTGATCTCCTCGCCGTCGGCGGTTCGCGCCACGGCTTGCAGTGTGTACCGCCCGGCGGGCACATCCAGCCACGAAAGTCGGTAGGGCTCGGTGGCGTCATGGCCGATGCCGATGCCGTTGGCACTGCAATGCACCAGCTCAATCGGTGTGGAATCGCCGGAGGCCGCGGTCATGGACAACACCAGGTTGGCCGGTGCGGTCAGGACCTCGCCGGCGGTCGGGCTCTGGATAAACACACCCTTAGGCGCGGCGGCGATTCTCTCCGCGGTGAGGCCGAGATCGAAGCTGAGGTCGGAGCTGGTCGCGTCGATCTGATGGACCTCAACCGCAATCTGATTGGTGCCGAGGCGGAGGGCGTCGGGGGATACAGCGAACTGGAACACCCGGGATTCATCCGCGCCGCCGACCGTATTCCGGGCAGTCGTTTCATGGGTCACCGTACCGCTGGGCATGTTGTCGCGCAGGATCTCCTGGCCGTTGAGGTAGACCACCGCTCCGTCATCGCGGACCACGTGGAGTGTCAGCCGCTGGACCAGCTCGGGCTGTTCGATCTCGAAGCTCCTGCGGAAGTATGCGGTAAGGGTCTTGTTATTGGGGTCGGGGCCATACCCGATCACGGTCATTTCATTCCTGTCCCCGTAGCCGAGCTCCGCCTGGCCTTCGCCCCATGCGTTGTCGTCAAAACTGAGTGATGACCACCCCGCTGCTGGTGGGTCAGGCAGATCCCAGTACCGCCATGTATCCCCGCGTGAAATCAAGGGCTCGGATTGCAGCTCCGACTGTGGAATCGCGATCCAGTCGATGCCGTGGACGGCGGCGGTGTTCGGTACCGGATTGGAGAAGGCCGGGTGCAGGAAGAGGACCCCGGGTTTCTCCGCATAGAGGGTCACCTGATCCGAGGCGAGATTGGCCAGCGAGTAACGGCCTTCGGGATCGGTGTAGGTATCGCCGAGCATTGGTGCAAAGATGCGGACCGCTGACACGCCGGCGCCGGTGGGGTCGGTGACTCTTCCGGAGATGATCGCGCCGGTGTGGGAACCTGGGCGGTATTCGAATCCTCGCACAGTGAGTCCGCCCTTGCGATCGCTGATCAGGGCGCGAACCGGATAGGTCTGGTTTTCGCTCCATTCATGACTGGCGTTGGGTGTGGCGGCAAAGGTGCCGTCACCAAAGTCCCAGTGGTGGGCGAGGGTGTCGCCGTCGGGATCGGCTGCTTCCGCATGGAGTAGAAGCCTTTGAGAATCATCTTCCGGATAGGCATCGATGATTGCGGCGGGCGGGCGGTTGTCTGCCTGCGGACCCAGCTGCACGTCGAGGGTCAAGACGGCGGAGGGGCTTGCGCTTTGGATAGAGAGCGGGGTGACATGGATGCCGGCTTCGGGATCCGAGAATGACTTGCCGAGTGGCAGGGCGCTGTCGTTTTTGCCCTGCGAACTGCTCGGATGCGTATCCAGCAGGTCGATGGAGCGAGAGGAATCGCGGGTGCGCCGCAGGATCGCACCTTGCAGCATGGCGGGATAGCCGGTCTGATCCTGGCGAAACTCAAAGTAATAGTCGGTCTCGGAATCGCGCCTGATATGAAGCAATCGCCTGCCGGTGGAGTCGATGGGTGTAAAATCCTGAATGGTAAAGAGGCCTGACTCGGTTGCGTGAAGGACATCGGAGTCCGGCAGCCAGCCAAGGTAATTCCGGTAATAGGCGTTGAAGCCCTTGTCGGTTCCGCCCGATCCCATGACATCGAACTTGTCGCCATACTCCTCGGCCACGCCGTTGCCGATGGTGGAGAAGCCGGATGTGTCGTGGAACTTGGCGTGACCGAGGCCGAAGTTATGACCGAGCTCGTGGGCGACAACGTAGAGTGAGAGGTTGCCGCGGATCCATACGCCGGGAGCGCCGACGTAGCCGAGGCCGGCCCATCCGAAGCCGGAGACATTGGCCATGCAGGTGAGATCGAAATCATAGGCGTCCAGGTTGTATCCGTCGTCCCGGGCGGCCTGCCGGGCCGCCTGACGCAATTCTGAGGCCAGGTCGTTGCCGCCGTAGGATGCAGCCGTGAGGGGCATGCGGTAGGTCGGCGTGATATCGGTTCCCTCACCGACGGGGTGGAACCCGGTCAGGTTATACGATTGGGCGCGGTAATAGCTGTCGAGTTCGCGCACGAGCTGGGCACCGGCGGCATCGGTAAAGGAGGCGCCCGGCAGGTCGGAAAAGTCGACACGGATGAGGATCGCGCGCTTGGTCCCGGTCGTGTAGTTCGAGGGCGCAGCCGAGCGTGGATGCCCGGTGCGCAGGGCATCCGGCAGGTCGTGCAGGGCGAGGTGCCCGTCCAGTGCAATTCCCGAAATAGGGAGGTCCCGCATGCAGGGGGTATCCCTCAGTGCACCGAACGGGTGCGCGGTCCAGACCTCGCCGGCGAGCCTGACCTTGTAGACCAATCGGGTGACCTCGGGCGTGCCGCAGATCGACAAGACTTCAAAATTACCGGTGCCGCGGACCCATTGTTCGAGCCGTGCGCGGACCGTTGGCGGCAGCTCGGCCCGAAGGTCTTCCGCGATGGCTAGTTCCAGAGCGCGCCTGGGGTCGGACCGGATCAGGTCGGCCATTTCAATCCGGCGCTGGTCAGCCAGGCGGAGTCCGCGGTCGTGGAGCTCATGGGCGGTGCGGGCGCCTGGCGCAGCATTTCGGTAGTGAATCAGCCATGCATCGAACTCCCAGAAGGCCGGTTCCGTGGTGGGATCCGGGGGGGACGAATCGTGGGTGTGTGGCGCGGGAGCGGACCATGCAGCAGTGGGGATAGCGATCACGAGGATCCAGCACAGGATAGGGCTGCAGGGGATTCGAATTGATGGGATGACGCGGTTCATGATAGGGGGTGGGAGTACCGGGACGGTTCGGGGTGGTTTGGGATTCGATGCCCGGTGAAGGTGGAACGTCTCATGGGATGCCTACATCCGCGGGGCCGAAATGACAACTCAATCGGTGGTCCGAGCAGCTCTGGGTGAGGGGGAATGATGATGCGTGGAAAGACAATATACTCGTTGGTACTCCTTGCTATGGCGGTCGGCTGGTGCGCTCGGCCGCTGCCTGCGGCGGAGGTTCGCAAGCGGGTGATGCAGACGATGGAGGGCGGGGAGAACCTGCTCAAGGCGGATGCCTGGCGCGGGTACGGTGCTGGGTATGAGCGGGAGGCTGAGGTCTTCATCTGTCGAAACCCGGCTGACGGTGGGGATGTGACCCGGGGTGCGGCACAGTCGTTGGTTCTCAATCAGACCGAACCGGCACCGATTTATGCGGAGGCGGAAAGTTCAGCGATGGGAGTGGATGGCGGTGCCGACTCTGATTATGCGCTCTATCTTGACCTGGTCTATCAGGATGGCACACCGCTCTGGGGTCAGGCCGCGGCGTTTCAGACCGGCACGCACGATTGGGAACGGCGCAGTGTCATTATCTTTCCCGAAAAACCGGTTCGTTCGGTGAGCGTATACCTCCTGTTTCGGCACCACAAGGGCGAAGCGCGCTTTCGTGCACCGCGTTTGGTGGCCGACCAGCTTCCGCGGCAAGCCGGATATTTTGACGGTCTTCCGGTGCAGGTCTTGCAGCCGGGTGTGGGAGGACTGCAACTGAGGGATGTTGCGGCGGGTGGAGATTTCGTGGAAGGCGTGGACGGCGCTCTGGAACTCGGGCTGGAGGTCGAGCGGACGGGGGACGGGGACGTGCACTGGTGGGATGTGACATTGGAGGATCGCTCCGGTCGGGACCGCGCGATCACACTGGTCTATTCCTTGCCGCTTTCCGGCGAGGGTTGGACCTGGTGGCACGGGCCGCGCGAGGCTGAGGTCGTGGCGGGAGGGCGTGAGTATCGAAATGGTCGGGCCGTGACAGCTGGTGCGATCCCGCAGATGTCGATATACCCGCTGGGCGCTGTGAGCCGTGGGGACCAGGGGCTCGGGCTAGGCCTGGACATGGACCAGCCGGCGGTCTATCGGATTGGTGCAAGCGGCGCGTCTGGTGAGCTGTACATCGCGTTCGACCTCGGCCTGACGCCGGAGCGTCCGACGGCGCGGGTGCGGTTTTGCTCGTTTGGATTTAATCCAGCCTGGGGCTTCCGGGCTGCGCTGCAGCGGTATTACTCGCTCTTTCCTGAGCATTTTCGCGGGCGAGCGGAACGGCATGGGGTCTGGATGCCGTTTGCGAAGATCAGCGCGGTGGCTGGGTGGGAGGACTTCGGATTTCAATTCAAGGAGGGCGCCAATGAGGTGGCCTGGGACGACGCCAACGGCATAACGACGTTTCGATACACCGAGCCGATGACCTGGTGGATGGCGATGGAGGCGGAGGCCGATCGGAGTATGGCCGCAGGCGCGGAGCATGCGGCGGGTTTGATGGCCAAGGGCGACCGCAGGGCGATGGCCTGGCAGGGGTCCGTGTTTCACGACCGCTCGGGCGCTGTGATCGGCAGGGCGTTGGATACCCCGTGGTGCGACGGGATCGTCTGGAGCATGAACTCCTCGCCTGCGATTCCGGGCGAGCACACGGATTTTGGGGTCAAGTGGGATGCCGGTGCCAAGGCCGCCTACGCGGGGCGTACGCAATTCGGGGCGCATGCCGGGCTGGATGGCGAGTACATCGATTCGAGCGAGGGGTATGTGACTGCTGAGTTGAACTTCCGGCGTGCGCATTTTGCCGGCTCGAGTGTGCCGCTGACCTTTTCATTCGGGGATTGGCGACCGGCACTCTTCCGCGGCTTGATCGCCTACGAGTATGTGCGGGGAATCGCGGAGGATGTTCACCGCATGAACGGACTCATGATGGCGAACAGTACGCCGTTCCGGCTCTGCTGGCTGGCGCCTTGGCTGGACGTGATGGGAACGGAGACCGATTGGAATCCGGGCGGGGAATGGCGACCGATGTCGGACGCGGATCTGATGTTCCGGCGGGCGATGTGTGCTCAGAAGCCGTATTGCTTCCTGATGAACACCGATTTCGATCGATTCCCATACGATCTGACCGAGCGCTTTATGAAGCGGGCGGTTGCCTACGGTTTCCTCCCGGGGTTCTTCAGTCACAATGCCTCGGAGGGCCATTATTTTTCGCGGCCGGCGCTGTACGAGCGCGACAGGCCCTTGTTCAAGAAGTATATCCCGATCTGCACGCGCCTTTCGCAGGCGGGTTGGATGCCGATCACCACGGTACGGCCCAGTGACGAGCGGGTGGTGGTGGAGCGGTTCGGCTCGGACCTGTTCACGGTCTACAACCCCGAACCCGAGCCGATCGCGGTCGAGCTCGTGTTTGATAGGGCACCCGCCGCCCTCCGCGAACTCTTGACCGATGTCGAAATCCGGCCGGTCCGCCAGGGCGTGGTCGCGTTGCAGCTCCCCCCGGACGCGCTGATGGTTCTGGAGCAAACGCAAGAATAACCTGAGGCTGCCACCCCATCCGCAGCCGCAGAAAAACTCATTCATAATCGAAATCGGTATCGATTCGTGTGCTGTATGGCCATTGCCCTCCCATCCGGACCCGGAGGTTCTCGCGCAGAGGCGCAGAGGCGCAGAGGCGCAGAAGGGAATGGGGTAACGACCGAGCTGTTTCCGAAACCGGTTTATTCAGCTGGGAACGGTTCATCTAAAAAAATTTCCAAAAACGGTTTGGATCAGAGGACTGGCGTTACCCACCTCCAAAGCAGGTCGAAAACGCCACCGCGACCTCTGCGGCCTCTGCGGGAGTCCTCCCCATCCCCAGCTTGTGCCCCTTCGAATTGCAGTTTCAGAGGGCGTGTGTTATAGAGGCAAATCCACTGGATCCCGGCCTCAAATATCCGACGCCTGATATTTGCCGACCATTTTTGAACAACCTTCTGATGAAGTGAAGGGGGAGAACCATGCCGCAATTCAAGGGTAAGCGTGTCATCATCACGCTGGAATGCACCGAGGCGAAGGCTGAGGGCAAGCCGGCTTCTCGCTATATGACGACGAAGAACAAGACGAATACTCCAGGCCGGCTGGAGCTGATGAAATTCAATCCTTTCCTACGCCGACACACGCTCCATCGCGAGCGCCGTTAGGCCAACCGGCATGCTGATCGCCGCCGGGAGGGCCGCCTCTGGCATCGAATGCCGGTGGTAGTGTTTTCTTGGCTCGAGACGTGGCCGACGGATGATCTTTTCCCCGCGGCGGGGCTGAACCATGCCTTCGTCCGCGGGGATTTTTTTTACGGTGTCTGAATCTCTGAGGCTGCACCGATGGAAGAAGCGACATCTGCGCTCGATGCGACCCAGTACTGGGTGCATGACCTGGACCCGTTCCTGTGGCAGATCTACGGGAACGTCGGCATCCGTTGGTATGGGCTGTCCTATTCCCTCGGGATCATCCTGACCGGGATGCTCCTCGTGAGGTGGTCGAAACAGCGACGGTTCCCACTGGCGCCGAATGATGCGTGGAATTACCTCTTCATCATCTCCTTGGGCATGTTCATCGGTGGCCGGGTCGGCTATTGCCTCTTCTACTCGCTGGAGGAGACCCTACAAAACCCACTGTTCCTGATTCAGATATGGAAGGGCGGGATGTCGAGCCACGGCGGAATCCTGGGGATGCTGGCTGCGCATGCGATCGCGCTGCGTTATTACCGGTGTCGGCCCGGCGTCTTGGCGGATGGCATTGCGGCGGCAACACCGATCGGAATCGCAATGGGGCGGTTGGCCAATTTCATCAACGGTGAGTTGTGGGGGCGGCCTGCGACGGTGGCGTGGGCGGTCATTTTCCCACGTGCCACCAACACTGTGGACTACGGTGTCGCAGTCCCTCGCCATCCGAGCCAGTTGTATGCGGTCTTTTTGGAGGGGCTCCTGATCCTTGCGATCGCGATACCGATCCACGCCCGCCACCGCCGGCCGTGGTTGACCACCGGCGTGGTCATGTCCGCCTACAGTGTCGGTCGATTCATCGATGAGTTCTTTCGCGAGCCTGATACAGGCTATGCCCTATTCTGGGGCTGGATGAGCAAGGGACAGCTGTTCACGATCCCGACCTTTCTCCTTGGCCTGGGACTGATCGTATGGGCGCTTCGTCGGCCGGCCGCTCCGGAAGCGTATGGTTGGGGAAGCGGGCAGTAGCGAGAGGTCGTCCGAAAAGGTAGCCGCATTCTCAACCTGACCTCACCATCCGGCCCCGGAAAACCTCCCGCAGAGGGCGCGGTGACGTTTTCGACCAACCTATTTGGGCGCGTAGGTTCCATGCTCTGCAGCCTTCTTTTGGGGGGTAATTTTCAGTGATACCGATTCAGTTGACCAAAGCAGTTGTTGAAAACGGCTCCGATGTAAGTCCCTTTTCCGCCCTCCCAATACACCTCTGCGCCCTCTGCGATCTCTGCGGGATACCTCCTCATCCGGATCCGGAGACCTTTTCGGACGACCTCTTGTTAGAGGCTATCCGAAAAGGCGCGTTCCATCATGCGTCGCCTCCAGGCAATGGTTGCCGATCC
>CALLYA010000469.1 GCA_937875495.1 uncultured Verrucomicrobiota bacterium | reverse complement strand
AGAAGGGGACCAGTTCGACGTCGTGTGGTCGGCCGACGGCATTCGATTGGAAGGAGATCGAGGCAAGATCCGTCGGCTCCACCCAGGAGGAGACCGGCGCACGATCGGTGACCAGCACCGGTACAAAATCGGAGCTGTCCGCATTGGGGGTGGCGACCGGTCCCAGATCGGCGGCGAGGAGGGTAGGACCGTAGAAGACGGCGATACGGTCTGGGTTGTCCGGCATCGGCTCGGTCCGCAACGACATCGGCAGGCGCAGCTCGACGGTATCACCCGAGGTCCATTCCCTCCGGATCTCGACAAAACTGGATGGGCTGGACGCGGTCGGTTGGAGTTCACCGTTGAGGCTGAGCTCGACGGGCGAACCCGCCCAATGTGGGTGGCGGAATCGGAGGGTCAGCTCCTGCGGGCGATCGAGAGAGAGTGTGAAGCGTGCGGTTTCGGAGAAGGGGAACTCAGTCGTCTGGAACAACCTGATGCCGCGTTGCCGCCAGTTCAGTTTGGATGCGATGTAGAGGTTGACCCAGATCCCCTCGTCGTCGTGGAAATAGATAGCTTCCGGATACCGAACATGGTTCTCCATACCGGTACCGTTGCAGCATGTGAAGCTGTCGTAGAGCGTTTGATACTCTTTGAAATGCCCCGGTTCCAACGAGAGGTTATAGATGATCCGGCCGTCTGGGTGTTGGGTGCCGCGAATGTGGTTGAGCAGGGCGCGCTCATAGAAATCGGCGACCTCCGCCGAGGCGGACCAGCTGAACAGGTGTGTGCTGAGCTTGAGCATGTTGTAGACGTTGCAGGTCTCCGTCGTCGCGGGGCTCAGCCGGTCGTTCAGGGTATCGGGCGGACCGAAGTGTTCGTGATCGCAGTGGCCCCCCGTGACATAGCTGTGGTGTCGGACCACGCGCTCCCAAAAAAACTCGGATGCCTTTCGATCGGACGCCTGCCCGGTCAGCGGGTAGCGGGAGGCGAGACCGATCACCTTTGGGATTTGGGTATTGGCGTGCTTGCCGGGGAGGATGTCCCGCTCCTCTGCCAGGGGATCGAGAATCGCCTTGTGGTGGAAGAGGTTTGAGAGGGCAAGAAACCTTCGATCGCCGGTATCGGCATAGAGGTCGGAGAGGGTTTCATTCATGCCGCCGTGTTCACAGGCCAGGATCTGTTGCATCTGTTGCTCGTTCAGCCCGGAGATCACCTCCTCCAGCCAGAGTGCGAAACGGGTATTGATCTCCAACGCCTTCTGATTCCCAGCCAACCGGTAGCTGTCACGCAGTCCTGCCATCAGTTTGTGGAGGGTATAGAGCGGCACCCAGCAGCCGTTGAGATCGAACCCGGCCGAGCGGATCTCGCCGCCGGCGATCTCCGCGAAGACGCGCTTCCCATCTGGGATGGCGGCCAGGTATCCGGACCCGATGGCCTCCTGACAGAGGGCGAGTTCGTCGACCATGTAGCTGACCCGCTCACGGAAAGCGGGGATGCCGGTGGTCGCCCAGGCGATGGCGCAGGCGCTGAGATAGTGGCCGCCGCTGTGGCCGGATACGCCCATACGCTCCCATCCGCCGTATTGTTCGGCCTTCGGCGGGAGCCCTGCTTCCTTGCGGAAGTTGGCGAGAAAGCGGTCCGGTTCCAGGGAGAGCAGGTAGGCAACCGCACGATCCTGAGCGGTCTTGAACAAGCCGTCCAGGAGTTGGACGTCGCCCAACTGGAACGGTTCGGCTGCCGGGGGCGCGGCCGGTTGGACCTGCAGGGAGCTCGCCCCATTGGCGAGCGTATCCGCGTCGGCCGAATGTAGTGCGGTGATCATCAGGGCGATGACCGGAATAGTCCTGAGGACGGAGGAGTGGTTCATGGCGAGCCCTATTCCCGGTGAAGGTTCTCAAGAAATAATACGGTTTCGGTATCTATTACTTCATACATCAGCCGATTGGCGATAAGGAATGAAAAGATGCGGCTGCGCCCCCCCCCCGGTCCGAGCTTGCTTTGCCATTGACCTTTTAGGATAGCCCCCCTTGAGGAATTTCCTGCCACAGAGATCACAGAGAACAGAGAGGCGCAAAGGCTCTATCCCATTTGAAAGCAACGCGGGTGAAGAAGGGGCTGGCTCGTCGATGGCACAAGGAAGTATCTCTCTGTGAACTCCGAGCCCTCTGTGGCTAAAGCCCGTCCGGGAAGGC
>CALLYA010000468.1 GCA_937875495.1 uncultured Verrucomicrobiota bacterium | reverse complement strand
CCTATGGAGGTGGGTAGGTTCCATGCTCTGCACCCAACATTTTTGGGGAATTTTTTAGATATACCTATTCAACAGGCCGAGGCAGTGTCTGATAACTGCTCGGATGAAGCTGCCCACCCCTCCCAATACACCTCTGCGCCCTCTGCGTTCTCTGCGGGAGTCCCTCCCCACCCGGAGCCGGAGACCTTTCGTTGCGACCCAATGGCCTTTTCGGACGGGTTCAAGCTAACCCCTCATTCCCCACCTTAGCGTCAGATCCATCTGAAGCCGAAGAGCCCCTCGCAAGGGTCGCGGTGGCGATATCGCAGGGGCACAAACGCTCTCACTTCCCGCAGAACCCGGCCAACCAGCCGAGATAATCCCCGACCATCCGCGAATCGACAGCGGCCGATTGCTTCTGCAGTTCCTCTTTCCAAGCCATGCAAACCTCAGCATCGCCGCCCGGGCGGGTCCGCTCTGCCGTCATCTCAAACAGCGCACGCTTGGCCATGCTCGAAGCGATCGGATCATCCCCTCCGAACAGACGTGCCAACACCTCTACACCCTCGACCCCGAGCGCCAATGCCGCATCGTATGCCTGCAGCCGCACGCGCTCGTCCTGGTCGGAGAGTCCGACGGCCACATACGCAGGCTCCCGGTCAAACTCGCGGATCAGGATGTTGCGGAACTTCGCCCACTGCCCCTCCTTCTCGGCGTGATTGACCTGAAGTCCGATCCGACCAGAAAGACTGCGATTTTTGAGACTTTCAACCTCATCGATGTTTGCCGTTGTGCAGACCTCGCCGTCGACCGAGACCGATAGGTTTTTGCGATCGCAGACGATCTCCATCTGGTACCACTTGCCGGTCGTCTCGTCCGGCCGGTTCGTCACCGCCACATGCCCGTATATCGAGGCCGTGCAGTGCAGGTCATCACGCCACGGGGTCCAGGGGGCCAGCAGCTGAACCTCAAACCCTTGGCCACGCCGCAGAAATACCCCGCTGTTGCCGACCTCGGAAAGCATGAACTCCAGCCGGAGTATAAAATTCCCGTACTCCGCCTTTGTCATTAAATCACGACCGCCCTGGAGGAGATCCGTGATCAGAACCCCGTCCTCGATCCTGAAACCGTCGCCCTCGGTGTGCTCCCACTGGTCCAGGTTTGACCCGTCAAACAGAGGCTCAAACCGGCCCTGTTCCGCAGCCTGAACAGCTATCGCCGCCTGTAGCATCCATACAAAAACGAACCATCGCTTCATCACATTCCCCTTTGAAAAGATTCCAAATCACAATTCCATTGAGTATCTGGTATGCTACAGCGGTAGGCTCCACGGACTCCGGTAATCCCTGTGGAGCATGTAGTCGGCTGCAGGATCCCCGATAAAACGCTCACGCTCGCTGTCCCATTTGAGCTCGCGCTTCAGGCGGAAGGAGATCAGGGCCAGATGCATCGGCAGGGTCATGCCGCGCGCATACTCGAGATTGCTCTCCGGCACTCCGCGAGAGCGGACCGCATCCAGGAAGTTGCGCTGGTGTCCAGGGGAACGCGGAATCGATTGAGGCACCTCCGGCAGATCTTTGAAGGTCTCCCCGCCGATAGAAATCTCGCGATCACCATAATCGCAGATCAGCGAACCCTCGGTCCCTTCAAAATAGGCGCCGATCGAACGGCCCTTCGCCCATTCGATGTCGGGCGGGTTCGTCGTCCAATGCAGCTTCAGTCCCTTGAAATCGAAGTCGGCATCGATCCATAGCGGCGTGTCGGCGATGTTGTCCATCGGCACCTCGCCTCGCGCCGTCACACGTGTCAGCCCCTCAGGTTTCAATGCCCAGAAGACGACGTCGGCGATGTGACACCAGAAATCGGCGAAGACACCTCCCGAGAAGTCGAAGAAATAGCGATAGCTGAAATGGCACCGGGCAGGCGTGTAATCGATGTAGGGCGCAGGCCCGAGCCACATATCCCAGTCGAGCGTAGCCGGCGGGGTCTCATTGCGCGGCCAGCCGAGGTTCGGCGCTCCGCCGGTCTTCCAGAGGCGGACCGTATGGATCTTGCCAAGGACCCCCGATTGAACGAGTTCCACGACACGATGGTAGTTGTCACCCGCGTGGATCTGGGTGCCCAGCTGAAAGACGCGCTTGTGCTTGCGCTGCGCGGCCAGCATCGCCCGGCCCTCAACCACACTGTATGAAAGGGGTTTCTCGCCGTAGACATCCTTGCCCGCCTCAAACGCGGCAAGGGCCACCGGCGCATGCCAGTGATCCGGAGTCGCACAGGTCACCACATCGACGTCCGAGCGGTCCAGGATATCCCGGAAATCGCTGTATGTATCGACCTTGACCTCCGGACGCAGGCTCCCCAATAGCTCCTTTTTCTGCGCGGCACGCACCTGATCGACATCCGCCAGCGCGACCGTTTCGCAATCAGGGAAGGCAGCGAACCAGCGCAAGTGGGATTCGCCCATCCCGCCGACACCGACATGCGCCACTCGAATCTTCTCATTCGCACCCAGCCCCCCGATCAGACGCCGGGGCAACAACGACATCGCTGCCAATGCCGATGAGGCCACGAGAAACTCCCGCCGGGTGGTCTTCTTATCCATCAACCGATTTCTATTCATCATTTTCCTTCCAGACAGAATGAAGTGGGTAGTCCTGCCTGTCCTCTTGGGCCATTTCACCCCCTGAAATCAAGCAAAACCATAGGGGGGAGAGGTCAGAGGACTCCCGCAGAGGACGGAGGGGGAGGACGGAGGGGGAGGACTCCCGCAGAGATCGCAGAGGACGCAGAGAATTCTGGAGATGCGGGATTGCAGATGCATCGGAGCTCTTTTCTGCAACTGCTTTGGTCGGTTA
>CALLYA010000467.1 GCA_937875495.1 uncultured Verrucomicrobiota bacterium | reverse complement strand
CTATCGGGGTGGGTAGGTTCCATGCTCTGCAGCCTACTTTTGGGGGGTTATTTTCTGTGATACCGATTCAGTTGACCAAGACAGTTGTTGAAAACGGCTCCGATGTAGGTCCCTTTTCCCCCCTCCCAATAAGCCTCTGCGCCCTCTGCGGGATACCTCCCCATCCGGATCCGAAGACCTTTTGGGACAGCCCTCCCGCTAGAGCCCCATCTCCTTCAGGACCGGTTCCATCGCCGTCGCCCAGCGCTCGTATCCCGCGGGGCTCAAATGCAAAAGGTCCGGCATGATCTCTCGCGACAAGGAGCCGTCCGGCTCCATGAATACCGTGCCGAGATCCATGTAGCGCACCCGTTCGCCATCGGCGTGATGCGCGATCAGGTCGTTGATCCCCTGGTTGTTGATGCGCCCTTGGTCCCACCGGCCCTCGCCACGGGGGAACACACCCAACAACAAGACCTTCGTTTGCGGGGTCCGCTCCTCGAGGATCTCCAGGATCCGCCCCACACCCGCGGCGACCTCCTCCGGCGCCTGCATCAGATGGCCGGTGTTGTTGGTCCCGATCATGATCACCGCCGCCTTCGGCTTGATCCCAGCCAGGTGACCGTGCGTCAATCGCCAGATCACATGCTCGGTGCGATCCCCACCAAACCCCTGATTCACCGCTTTGCGCTCGCCGTAAAAACGGTCCCATACCTCTTTGCCGGCGCCTTCCCAGCCGTGCGTGATCGAATCGCCGATAAACAGGAGGTCGACATCCCCCTCACGTACCCGCTCGTTCACCGCCCGCTGGCGATCGGCCCACCACCCCTCCTCACCACGGGTGGCCGGAATGACGGCGCTGTTTACGCCGTAGTAGCGCCGGACATCCCGGTACCGCTGCTGCATCCCACGCAAGACCGCGCTGTAGGCCGGATCCTCATGCATGCTGCGCATCTCTTGAGGATCCGTTTCCAGGTCGAACAATTGCCATTCATGGGTCCGGGGGAAGAACATCAACTTGTACCGATCCATCCGGATCCCATCATGAACCGGAACGTTGTGTACCGCAGCGTTCTCGTAGTACGCGTAATAGATCGCATCACGCCAACCCATCGGTGCCGCACACTCCGCGTTGGCCAGGACCGGCACCAGGCTGCGCCCCTGGATCGCCTCCGGAATCGGCACCCCCGCCATCTCCAGAAACGTCGGCGCATAGTCGATGTTCTGGATCAAGGCCTCGGATCGCACTCCGCCCTCAATCACCCCGGGCCAGCGGATGAGGAACGGCATCCGTAGGGATTCCTCGAACATCCAACGCTTGTCGTACCAGCCGTGCTCCCCGAGGTAGAAGCCTTGGTCCGACGAGTAGATCACGACCGTGTTCTCCGCCAACCCACTCTCCTCTAAATAGTCCAGGATCCGCCCGACGTTCTCATCGACCGCCTGAATGCAACCGAGGTAATCCTTCATGTAACGCTGATACTTCCAGCGAAGGATCTCCTCCTCAGAGAGCTCACCAGCATCCATAGCTGCAAGAAACGCCTGATTCTCAGGCCGGTAATGGGCATCCCAGGCCGCCTTTTGCTCCGGTGTCATCCGGCTGTACTCACCATTGGGGATACCGCTGGCGAAATACTCGGGATAGAGATTGTCACCGTGAAACTTGGCGTCGTGTCCCCAATAAAAATGATTGCGCAGCGACATCTCGTTCTCTTTGAGTAATCCGCTGCGCCCCGCATAGTCGTCGAACAGACTCGCCGGCTCGGGAATCGTCTTGCCCTTGAATAGGTCCAGATGCCGCTCCGCAGGCGCCCAGTTGCGGTGAGGCGCCTTGTTCTGACACATCAGGACAAACGGTTTGTCGGGATCGCGCTGCTCCTGCATCCAATGCAAGGCCATGTCCCCGATCAGGTCGGTGCAATACCCGGAATAACGCTTTCGACTCCCGTCCATCTGGATGAAATCCGGATTGTAATAGCTCCCCTGACCCGGAAGAATCTCCCAGTAATCAAACCCCGTCGGCTCCGTCTCCAAATGCCATTTCCCAATCATTGCCGTCTCGTAGCCGGCCGCTTGAAGTAGCTTCGGAAACGTCACCTGGCCACCGTCAAACCGGTTGCCGTTGCGCAGAAACCCATTCACATGGCTGTGCTTACCAGTCAGAATACAGGCCCGGGAAGGACCGCATATCGAGTTGGCACAGAACGAGTTCTCGAACACCGCTCCGGACGTGGCGAGGCGATCGATGTTGGGGGTCTGATTGACCACGGAACCGTAAGCTCCGATCGCCTGTAAGGCGTGATCGTCCGAGAAAATGAAAACGATATTCGGACGCTTGGCGGCTTCGGCCTCCCAGGCTACCGCCAGCAAGAGAAGACTCCACAAAAATTTCCTCATATCCCGCTGTTCCCTCCCTTGATACCGGGACCCGCTCCACCGGCCACCCCTCCCACCGGGTCGACTCCGGACCCCGGATCACTGACGCCAGCAACAAGCCCGGTCTTGTCGCAAAACCAGCGCATAAAGAGGTGTTGTGCTGGTTATTATTATGAGGGGGCACGCTCCGGTAGATCAATGAAAAACCGAGCGGACCGAGAGGTATCGGGCTCTCGCAAGTGGTCGTCCGAAAAGGTCAATGGCAAGGCAAGGCAAGGCAAGATCGGGGTCGGGGGCGCTATCGATCCCGATTTCGATCCCGATCCCGATTTCGATTTCGATTTCGATTTCGATCCCGATCCCGATCCGACCGATCCGACCGATCCGACCAATCGGCAACCATTGCCTGGAGGCGGCGCCTAAAGGAGCGTGCCCCCACCCGCCCCCGAACCGGGCACCCCCACAAAAAAAGGGTGCGGGGGTATCGCTACCCTCACACCCTGAAGACCGGTCTGAATGATGAATCCGACTCGGATCAGCTGCCGACGTTCCACTCGATTCCACGCTTCTCACACGGGATGTACTCCCGCTGCACGTAACCGGTGTAAACCTGGCGCGGCCGATGAATCCGGCTGTCGCTTTCCTGGACCTCTTTCCAGTGCGCGATCCAGCCCGGCATACGCCCGATGGCAAACATCACCGTGAACATGTTCAGCGGAATACCCAACGTCCGCAATAGGATCCCGGAGTAGAAGTCGACATTCGGGTAGAGCTTGCGCTCGATGAAATAGGGGTCCTCCAACGCGACCTCCTCGAGCTTCCGTGCGATGTCCAGGAACGGGTCGTGGATGTTCGCCTTGCGAATGACCTTGTCGACCGCTTTCTTCAAAATCCGGGCACGTGGGTCGTAGTTCTTGTAGACTCGATGACCGAACCCCATGAGCCGGAACTCCTTACGCTTTACGCCCTCCATGAACTTCACGAGGTCGATCTGCGACTCATTGAGTTCGTGCAGCATCTTGATCACAGCCATGTTCGCACCGCCATGCAGCGGTCCCCACAGCGCACAGACCCCCGCTGCGCAGCTCGCGAACAGATTCGCTTGGCTTGAGGCCACCATACGGACCGTGCTCGTCGAGCAGTTCTGTTCGTGGTCTGCGTGCAAAATGAGGAAGAGCCGAAGCGCACTGACGACGTCCGGATCGGGATCAAACTCCCGGAACGGGATCGAAAACATCATGTGCAGGAAATTGCGGCAGTAGCTCAGGTTCGGCGATGGGTAGATGTGCGGTTGCCCCACCGAAGTCTTATACGCCGCGGCCGCAATCGTGCGGACCTTCGACATCAGCCGAGCCGCAGCAGCCATGAACGTCGTTTCATCCTCCATCACCATGATGTCGGGATGGTAGCAGCTGCACGCGTTGATCATCGCCGACAAGATCGCCATCGGATGCCCCTCCGCGGGGAATCCATCGTACATGTTGTGCAAGCCCTCATGCAGCATCTCATGGTCAGTCAAAAGTTTGCGGAAACCACTTAGGGTTTCCTTGGTCGGCAGCTCCCCGTAGATCAGCAATAAGGCCGTCTCGACGAACGTGCTGTGCTCCGCCAAGTCCTCAATCGAATACCCGCGATACCTGAGGATGCCCTTCTCGCCATCGATGTACGTGATCTTGGATTCGCAGGCCCCTGTATTGCCATAACCGTCGTCCAGCGTGATGTATCCCGACTGCGCCCGAAGAGCGCGAATGTCGATCGACTTCTCATTCTCGGTTCCTACGACAATGGGGCACTCCAGCTCCATCTCAGGAAGCTGTATTTTGGCGGTCGGTTTGGCGTCAGAGGTCATACTGCTCCCGTCCGTTAGGGGTTGTTACTGTTTCTGTCATCATTTTTAACCCTGCACTATACCCGACTTTTCAGGATCTCACTAGTGCGGGAATGAAACCCGTGGGGTAACGGGCAGTAACTCCTGCCACGGATCGGGGAGCTTTTCAACCGAAATGATCCCCACCCACCACCATCCGGATTTGGGGAGCCTCCCACAGAGGACGCGGTGGCGTTTTCGACCTGGACAAAGCAAGATCGGGGTCGGGGTCGCTATCGGTATCGGTATCGAAAGGACGCGAGGTTATGCAATGCCTGAGGACCAGACGTCGCCCGCTTTGGGTGGAGCGTGGCGGTGAATATGTGAACCATCGAGCGGTGAGGCGGTGACGATCCTGTGAACGCTTGCCTGCAAACCCTGCTCGCAGAATCACGCTTCCCATCGACCCCGATTCCGATTCCGATTCCGATCCCGATTCCGACCCCGATCCCGATCCCGATTCCCAATTCCCCCCTGCGCCTCTGCGCGGAATCCTCCCCATCCCCATCCGATTCTGGCTTGAGTTGCAACAACCCAATGCGGCATGAAGAAGGAAGGACTGCCGGTCGAACATCGGGTTCGGCAAGCATGCCCCTTTGAATTCGGAGGATTGACACATGAAGAATCGGTTCCCGTCGGTATTGATCGGGTTAGGGATGTTGGTGGCAACAGGTCTCAACGCCCAACCGCTGGAAGGAATCACGGGCCTCTACAAAGGCACCCTCGAACACCCCGAAGGCGACGTGATCTCCCTCGTCGGCCAGGTCGTGGAGAGGCCCAATCAGATCCTCACCGGCCGCCTCACCGCTGGCAATGCGACCTGCGGGCTGCGCGGCGACAAGGAGGGTCCGGGCGGAGTCATGATTGGCGCCATTCGCTATCATGACCGCGACTACATCGTGATGGCATCCGTCATGGACGCCCAGATGCATTGCCTGTTTCGCGATCGAAACGATATGGAGGCCGATGCCGCCTATGTGAAGCTGGAGCGCGAATGGAAGGATTCGCCCCTGGCCGGCAAGCCCGCCCCGGAGGGGGCCGTGGTCCTGTTCGACGGCTCTGGATACGACGAGTGGGATCTCCTGCCGGGAACGGTTTCGGGCGGACTCCGGGTCGGCGGCAATACGCTGCGCAGCAAGCGCGAGTTCGGTGACGTCGAGCTCCACCTCGAGTTCCGGCTGCCGTTCATGCCTTACAACGAAGGCCAGGCCCGTGCCAACAGCGGACTCTATGTCCAGGGCCGGTACGAGATTCAGGTGCTGGACAGTTTTGGTGATGCGCCCGGGGACAACCTATGCGGTGGAATCTACCAGATCGCCAAGCCCCTGGTGCAGGCTTGCCTCCCGCCCGAGGTGTGGCAGACCTACGACATCACCTTCCGCGCGCCGAGGTTTGATGCCAACGGACAAAAGACCGAGGACGCCACCCTCACGGCCTATCTGAACGGTGTCTTGATCCACGATCAGTTGAAACTGCCGCATGCGACGCCGGGCGGTGTCTCCTCAAGCGAGGCCGCAATGGGTCCGATTCTCCTGCAAGACCACAGCTGCGATGTCCGCTATCGCAATATCTGGGTCAAGCCGTTGGATTGATCCCGTCATGGATTGCGTTGTCCGGACCCGGAGCTTGCTTCGCCATGGACCTTTTCGGACGACCGCTGGTGAGAAAATTCCTGCCACAGAGGTCACCGAGAACACAGAGGCGCACCTGTTTTCCCATCTCAACGTAACCCGGCTGAAGTAGGGGTTGTCTCGTCGATGGCGAAAGCAAGAATCTCTCTGTGAACTCTGTGCCCTCTGTGGCTAATGCCTCCGAAAAGACTCGTTCCATCATGCGTCGCCTCCAGGCCATGGTTGCCGATCGGTCAGATCATTGTCTGAATCGGGGTCGGGGTCGGAATCGGGGTCGGAATCGGGAT
>CALLYA010000466.1 GCA_937875495.1 uncultured Verrucomicrobiota bacterium | reverse complement strand
TATCGGGTTCGGTATCGGGTTCGGTATCGGGTTCGGTATCGGGTTCGGTATCGGGGTCGGTATCGATGGAAAGCAGCATTCGGCGTGGAATTTCCGCCTTCAAAACGTCCTCTACACCACCACCGCCCAAACACTCAATGGTTCACATCACCTCAGCCAAACCTTCACCCACAGCGGACCTCCGACCTCCTGCCTGAGGCGCCAGCCTCAGGCTTTCGGCCCCCAGGCCGAAACCGACCTCCGACCTCGCCTGGGGCCGCAGGCCCCAGGCTTCCTGCCTCAGGCTTCCGACCCCAAACCTTCAACGATCAAGCGCTTGCCGAGTTCCAGGGCAGCAGGCAGGGCCGTGACGTCCTTTCCACCCGCTTGCGCGAGCCCCGGTTTCCCGCCGCCGCCACCACCGACCTGCTTGGCCATTTCGCGCACCAGATTGCCGGCGCTCAGGCCACGAGCAATCGCTTCGCTCCCACAGCTGCAAATCAAGGAGACTTTCCCCTCCTCAGCCGCGGCCAACACTACGACCCCATCGCCCGCCAGCGGCCGAACCTCGTCCATGAGGGTCCGCAGGGCGGTTCCCGACATGTCCGGGACCTGGGCGACCAGGACCGATACCCCATGGACCTGATCGATCGCCTTCGCGAGCGAGGCTGCGGTGTTGGCAGCTTGGTCTGCCTGCATCGACTGCATCTTCTTCTCCAGCTGACGCATCTGTTCCTGGATCGCCGTGATCCGGTCCGGCAACTCCTCCACGGCGACACTCAGTCCCTGCGACAAACGCTGAAGCACGGAATGCTCACGCTCAGCCAAATCGACCGCCGGCATGCCGCATACCGCCTCGATTCTGCGGACACCCGCGGCGATCGAACTCTCAGTCAGAATCCGAAAGTACCCGATCTCACCCGTCGCCGAAACATGCGTTCCACCGCACAATTCGCGGCTCACATCTCCGACTTCGACGACCCGCACATGCTCGCCGTATTTTTCGTCGAAGACCGCAATGATGTCGTTGCGTCCCTTCACCTCCTCTAGGGGCAGGCTCTTGGTCCGGACCGGCTGGTTCTCCACCACACGGCTGTTCACCATCCGCTCGATCTGGGTCAGCTCCTCTGCGCTCAAGGCCGAGCCATGGGTGAAATCAAACCGCAGACGATCCGGGCCGACATACGACCCCGCCTGGCGCGAACGCTCGTTGAGCACTGTGTGTAGGGCGTTTTGCAACAGATGCGTCGCCGTATGATGCCGCATCGCCGCTCGTCTACGCGGCTCCTCCACCCGTGCGCGTACCGCGCCGTTCTTGCGAAGTACACCCTGAGTCACCCGGACCTCATGCAAGAAGAGACTTCCGGCCTTGCGCGTGTCCAAAACCTCCAGGACACCGTTGGCACCTTCGATCCAGCCGGTATCGCCGACCTGGCCGCCGCTCTCGCCGTAGAACGGCGTCCGATCGAGGATCGCCAGGCCATGGGCACCCTCGCCCATTTCCTCGACCAGCGCGCCATCCACCAACATGGCCGAGATCCGTGCCGCGGCCTGCATCTGCTCGTAGCCAACAAACTGGGTCGTCATGCCAGCATCGATCAGCGGCTGCAACGACTTCAGGTCCGCCGCCGGATGCCTCGCACTCCGGGCCGCACGCGCGCGCTCACGCTGCCGGCCCATCTGCTCTTCAAAACCCTCTTCGTCTATCGATAGCCCCTGCTCCTCCGCCATCAGACGAGTCAGGTCCACAGGAAATCCGAACGTGTCATACAACTTGAAGACCTCGTCCCCGGAAATCCGTCGTCCACCCCCGGCCTTGACCGTTTCAGAAATCTGTTCAAACAGATCGATGCCCCGATCCAACGTGCGCGAGAAGGATTCCTCCTCCGACCGCATCACCTCCGCAACGTGGCGTGCGTGGGTCTGCAGCTCCGGGAAGACCGTTCCCATCTTCTCCACCAGAACCGGCACAAGCTTGTACATGAACGGCTCGGTCAGCCCGAGCTTCCGCCCATAGCGCGCCGCGCGACGAACCAGGCGACGCAAGACATATCCGCGACCCTCGTTCGAGGGAAGGGCACCGTCGGCCACCGCAAAGGAGATCGTGCGCAGGTGGTCGGCGATCACTCGCATCGGGATCAAGGCCTCTCCACTCTGTTCCAAGCCGCACAGGGCCTCGATGCCCCGAATGATCGGTTGAAAAAGATCCGTTGCGTAGTTGTCCGAGCCATGCCCCTGCATGACCGCGGTGATCCGCTCCAGGCCCATGCCGGTGTCCACATGCCGATAGGGCAGGTCGATCAGACTGCCGTCCGGTTGGCGCTCGCTCTGGATAAAGACCAGATTCCAAAACTCGATCACCCGCGGATCGCCGGCATTGACAAGATCCCTGCCGGATCCGTCCGGGGTCAGGTCGATGTGTAACTCGGAACATGGCCCGCAGGGGCCGGTCTCGCCCATCTCCCAGAAGTTATCCTTCGCCCCGCACCGCAGCACATGCCCGTGATCAATGTCCGTCACCCGCCGCCAGAGCCGTTCCGCCTCCTCGTCTTCATGAAAAACCGTGGCGTAGAGACGGTCCTTCGGCAGCTTCCAGCGATCCGTGACCAGTTCCCAAGCCCATTCAATGGCCTCGCGCTTGTAGTAGTCCCCGAACGACCAGTTTCCCAGCATCTCAAAAAAGGTGTGGTGATACGTGTCGTGCCCGACCTCCTCAAGGTCGTTGTGCTTGCCGGTCACTCGAATGCACTTCTGCGTGTCGGCCACCCGCACGGCATCAGGCTTCACCGTGCCCAGGAAGATGTCCTTGAACTGATTCATCCCCGCATTGGTAAACAGCAGGGTCGGATCCTTCATGGGGATCAAAGGCGCACTCGGGACGATCACATGTCCCTTTTCCCGGAAAAACGAAAAAAAACTCTCTCGGATCTCGTTTGAGGTCATAAATCTCTATCTCCCACCATCCCTCGTGGGCCAGGGCCAAATTCCGCGATCGATCCCGGCGCGCCGCCTGTATGGAAACAGCCGGTGCCCGCCGGTTCTTCCTCAAAGGGACCGGGCTCACACCGACTGCATTCCAACGCCCGGCAGGCTTACAGCGGCCGCGCCGGGGCAGCTTCGACCTAGGTCAATCCTCGTCCAAAACCACCTCGGAAGCATCCTCGTCACCAGGCGCAAATCGCAGGGGAGCTCCGTCTTCCGCCAGCTTTGAGTAGACAGCCTGCAGCAGCTTCTGGCTCAATTCCTGATCCTCTTGCAAAAGCACCTTCACCTGCTCGCGTCCCTGCCCCAGCTGGGTGTCATCGAACGAGATCCAGGCACCGCGCTTCTTTAAAATGCCAATGTCCAATGCCACGTCCAAAATCGAGCCGGAACGGCTGATCCCCTCGTTGAACATGATGTCGAACTCGGCGACCTGGAACGGGGGTGCAAGCTTGTTCTTCACCACCTTCACACGCGTCCGATTGCCCAGGGCCTTACCACCACTGTCCTTGATCGTGCCGATCCGCCGAATGTCCAACCGGACCGAAGTGTAGAACTTCAAGGCCCTGCCGCCCGGGGTGGTCTCGGGACTGCCAAACATGACGCCGATCTTTTCCCGGATTTGATTGGTGAAGATGCAGCAGGTGCGTGACTTGTAGATACCGGCTGTCAATTTCCGCAGCGCCTGGGACATCAACCGAGCCTGCAGGCCCACATGCGTATCCCCCATCTGTCCCTCGAGTTCCGCCCGCGGTACCAGCGCCGCAACCGAATCGATCACCAGCACATCAACCGCATTGCTCCGAACCAAGGTCTCGGCGATGTTGAGCGCGTCCTCCCCGGCATCCGGTTGGGAGATCAGGAGTTCCTCCAGATTGACCCCGATCCTGCGGGCATAAGACGGATCCAGCGCGTGCTCGACGTCAATGAAGGCACCGACCCCTCCAGCACGCTGGGCGTTGGCGACCACGTGCAGACAGAGCGTCGTCTTGCCGGAACTCTCCGGACCGAAGACCTCCACCACGCGCCCCCTCGGTAACCCTCCTACCCCCAGGGCGATGTCTAAGGCCAAGGCGCCCGTGGAAATCGACGGGACATCCAAATGCGTCTGTTCGCCCAGCCGCATGATGGTGCCCTTGCCAAATTCCTTCTCGATCTGCGCGACAGCAATGTCCAAGGCCTTGTTGCGCACATCACGTTCTTTCTGTGAAGCGCCGTTCGCAGCCTCCGGTTGTGAACCAGATTTAGCCATGTATCCCATTCTCCCTGTTATCACCGAGCCAGCGGGAACCGGTGAACCGCATGATATACGGCACCCGTGGCAAGGAGTTCACTTCGGAAAAGCGTCCATTCGTCGACCGGCCAGGTCCCGAATCTTTCATCTCTAAAATCATCCAGCAACGATGTCAACGTAGCGCTGGCCGGTATCGGCCGTCGGATCCGCGCGATCGTCAGGTGTGGCTTGAAGCCCCGCTTCTCCCGCGCCCAACCGATCCGTTCCAGCACATACTCTAACCCTTCCACCGCCGTTGTCACCTCCTCGACCTGCCCGCGGCAACCGAACCAAACCACCCGCGGCGATCGCGACGCCCCAGGAAAGGTCCCCACCCCATGCAGATCCAGGGCAAAAGGTGTTACATCTCTCACATAGCGCTCCACCGCCTCCACAATCCGGCGCTCCCCCGACAGCCCTACGTCCCCAAAAAATTTGATCGTCAGATGGAGATTCTGAAGGGGAACCCAGCTGATCCCCCCGCCCCCGCCGGTCGCCGTTTCGAACCGGGGGCGAAACCGCTGCAGAAAGAGCGCAAGCTCCTCGCGTAGGCCCTTCGAGAGGGGAATCGCCAGAAATAGCCGACGCACCCCCCGCTCACGCGCCTCCACACCGGTGATCTCCATCGCAACTCCCCCTCCAAACGCCTGAATCCAAAAAACGCCCGCAGTGCACCCGCGCAGCCGGTCCCAATCGCCCACGCAGATCCCGGCTGACCCCTTCCGCTACCAGCTCGTCCGCAAATAGACCGAAGAACGCCGAGCCGCTGCCGGTCATGCTCGCCCCCAACGCACCACCCTCGATCAATGCCTTACGCACCAGCTCGAGGAACGGAAACTTGGCCGTGACCGGACCCGCCAAATCGTTGGTCAGGCAGTCCGCCACTTGCCGCAAACTCCCCTTTTTCAAGAAATCAAGGAATATTGTAGGATTCCAGGCGGGAGGGGACAAGGGCTTTTTGAATCCGGCGTAGGCCGCGCGGGTCGAGCTCCCGAACCCGGGATAGACCACCACTATCGGCATTCCCTCCAACCCGTTCGCACACTCATCGATCAGCTCCCCGCGTCCCCGACACACAGCCGCACTGTTGTCCGTGATAAAGAAAGGGACATCCGATCCGATCGCCTGCGCCATCTCGAGAAGTACCGATCGGTCCAATTCCAGACCGGTCGCAGCTGAAAGCCCACGCAAAACCGCGCCGGCATCTGAACTCCCACCACCGAGTCCCGCACCGGCGGGGATCCGCTTGGTCAGCCGGATCCCGATCGCCCCCGACCAGCCCGTGCCCTCGAGAAACCGCTGGGCTGCCATCCACGCCAGGTTCTCCGGCCCACTCACCAGCCCCTCGGGCACGTCCCCTAACAACTCCATCCGAATTTCGCCACGCCCACCCGGAGTCAGCTCCAACTCAATGTCATCGACCCAGTCGATGGCGGCCATCACCGTCTCGAGCTCATGATAGCCGTCCGGACGCTTTCCAAAAACCCGCAGGGTCAGGTTCAACTTCGCCGGCGCATGCCCCCGCCAGCACACGATCCGACCGCCCGGCTCAACCACGGCCGCCCCCCTTGAGGCAATCGATCCACGCCAAAGGCTCGTCGGTCGTCATGAGACAATCCACCACAGGTTGGAATTTCACCCGCCGCGCCAGCCCCGCCACCAATTTTAAATAGTCCGATACCGCCCGATGAGGCGTCCCCATCAGGATCACCAGCCGCACATCCCGACCCAAGTCCCCGTCAAACGCGATCGGCCGCTTCAGTCGCCCGACCGCAACCACAATCTCCTCAATGCTGCGACTGCGGGCGTGCGGGATCGCAATGCCATACCCCATCGCAGTGCTGCCGAGATTCTCCCGCTCATATACCTCGCGCAGAAACCGATCGAAATCAGTCATCCCGGGGGTATCCTCCAGCAGACCCGCGATCTGCCGAATCGCGTCCACCTTCGAATCGGCCTCGAGCTCCAACGCGATCCGGTCCGGATGCAGATAATCCACAATGTCCATACTCCCACTCCCAACCTTCCCCGGCCGCCGCCGCTCCATTGCTACACACTGGCGTGACTCCTGTCGCCTCTCGCAAGAAGATAACACCGATTCGCAGCAAGAAGCTGTCCGAAAAGGCCATTGGGAACCAATCGAGCCTCTCCGGTTCCGAATGGGGAGGCCTCCCGCAGAGGGCCACGAGGGGTATTGGGAAGGGGGGAATGCAGATACGTCGGAGCTGTTTTCTGCAACTGCCTTTTTGGGCCCAGAAACGTACACGTACACAGCGAAGCGGTACACGTTCCCGTACACGAGAATGGGAATGGAACTTGAGCACGAGAAGTTGGGAGTACGAGTAGGAGTAGGAGTACGAGGAAGACGATGGCCAACACAACAAGAGGTGCAGGTGATCGCGCTTGTCCCTTTTGGGTCTGCTAAAGAACGGTACATTAAAAAAATTCCCAAAAAGCTAGAGGGTATCCGAAAAGGCCCGCTCCTTCATGCGTCGCCACCAGGCAATGGTTGCCGATCAGTCAGATCATTGTCTGAATCGGGGTCGGGGTCGGAATCGGGATCGGAATCGATTCCTGTTCTGGTTGGCACCTCGCCCT
>CALLYA010000465.1 GCA_937875495.1 uncultured Verrucomicrobiota bacterium | reverse complement strand
GGTATCACTGAAAATAACCCCAAAAAAGTAGGCTGCAGAGCATGGAACCTACCCATCCCGATAGGTTGGTCGAAAACGTCACCGCGTCCTCTGCGGGAGGCTTTCCGGGTCCGGATGGGGAGGTCAGGTTGAGAATGCGGCTACCTTTTCGGACGGGCTCTAGCTCTCGGACTTCGCTCCTGGCGCACCTGCGCGCTCGTTCCAAGCTCACGGACGCCGGATCGCCAGCAGCCGGAGCGGCTCGGAACCGGTATTGCGCCAGCCACGGGATATGCCGCGATCGATATGCACGCAATCCCCCGACCGCAGCTCGAACTCCGTTCCATCCTGGATGCAGACGCCCGCCCCCGCAATCAGGTAAAACAGCATGTCGAACGGCACCGCGTGCGCTGGGATCAGGTCCTCAATCGTCAACTCCACCAGGGTGAACTCAGGCAGTTCGGCGATCTCATACCCGACACTCCCCGGCTGCTCCCAGATCTTACGCTTTTCCGCGTGGCTGAATACCTTCCCCATGACACCCTCTCTCACCCCTGAGCCGACCGCATGCTGCGCCACCAGGCGCATGCACAATCCGCGTTCATCGAGCCTTCGGTGGCTTGGTCATCAATGCCTCGATCTCCGCCGCAACCGTCTCAGGCGCGCGCGCCTCGATCAAATACCGATGGGTCCCCTTCTCATACGGAACCCAACGGTTGCGGCCGTGCGGAATCCCAGCGTGCATGATGCACACCCCCGGCTCGGAAAGCCGCCAGTGCTCGCCCGCACCGCGAACAGCAAAGAGCACCGCTGTCAGATCCCAGCTCTCACGATCCGTAATGCCGTTGTAGTGCTGATAACATGCGCGCACCGGATTCGCGGATGAGGTAGCCGCCAGGCCCGAACCGGTCTTGACCCTCGCACCGATCTCGAACCCGCTGAAGACAACCGGCGTCGGCCAGTCATTGATCGCACGGACCGATGCGCTGGTGTCCCACATCAGGTTGTACTCCAGGCCGCCGTCAGGGAAGACTCCCCCCATGCAGACCCACTGCTTCACTTTCGCACGCACCAGCTCCTCACCGGTCAGCGAACTCTGCGCATCCGGCCGTGAGTCGAGCAGGTCACGCAGGTTGTTCAGGAAACCGACCGTAACGAAGGTCACCTCGCCGTCCGGTTGCGCCGCCAGGATCTCCCGGCAGAGCAATGCGGCTTCCGGTGCGTCACTGCTACGTTCCAGGTCATGCGGAAACGCCTTCGCAACCGCCTCCACATACCTGGAGTCCACCATCTTCATGGGGTCGCTCTCATTACCATAGCCGAACCGGAGCCCGCGCTGATAACCAATCGGGATGTCAGGCCGGCCGTACCAGGTGTTGATCGCATCCAGGCAGGGACCGATCGACTCGTTGCGCGCTGAAATGATCGTCGCCAGGATCTCGACCTCGCCCAGGTCCGCCAATGCATGCAGCACCGCCAACGCCCCCGCGTCATCGACGTCCTCACAGAGATCGACGTCGAGGATGACCTTCACCGGAGCGGCGTCCACCACCCCGTGGATCATGCACCCCGAAAGGAGCAATCCACCTAACACCAAGCGATTGAAAAACCTATCCATCGGAATTCCCTCCCCACAATGTCGGCCCGAACCTAGAAGAACGGCCCCACCCTCTAACAACCACCGACCACCAATCAAGCCATAAGTGGGTAGCCCAGCCCGTCTCGGTCTGGTGTCCACCAACCCCAATGCTCCGCGGGCATGAAATCGGAAATCAGAGCGCGTGCCGCAGCGAGCCCCCGTTCGAAAATGCCAGTGAGACCAAGCGAGGCTCTCCGGCTCCGGATGGGGAGGACTCGCGCAGAGGCGCTGAGGCGCAAAGGCCAGAAACAGAGGCGCTTTTCCCTGCAACGGCCTTGGTCATCAGGCAATAAATCACCCCTGAGATCCCCATAATCCAGCTTGGATCAGGGCATGACCCCAACCCACCCGCGTGGCCAGGTCGAAAACGCCACCGCGCCCTCTGGGTCCTCTGCGGGAGGCATCTTCCAATCGTAAACCGCACGCTCACCTCGCATTCTCGACCGCATACGGTTCCGGGAACTGCGTGGACTCGGCCAGTGCACGCCAAGCAGCATCCCCATAGACCCCGGCTGCACTGGAATCGAACGGGACAAACCCGATCTCGGCTGCCGGGGAGCCAGTGCGCAGCCGAAAATCCCTTGCCTCAGGGTCGACAAACAGCGGGTCGGCTATGAGCGAGCCCGAGTCGCGCCCGTCCGATCGCCACTCGTCCCAGCTCTTCCCGTTGAAATCGAACGCGGCGCCACCCGCGCGCCAGTAAAGATTGTTCCCCATCTCCACCTTGGCGCCATTGCCCCAGCCTGGATACCCCAGCAGTGTGCCCGAGTCCCAATACACAAGATTCCGCTCGAACGTGAACGACAGATGCTCCTCCGCACGCGTCACCGCAATCTGCCCCTGCCGGCTGAAGGCGAAGATGTTGTTGCGCACCACGTTTTCCCGGCCGTAATGCTGATGAAAACAACCGTCCTGGACGTCATAGACCAGGTTGTTTTCAAACAGGATCCCCGTGCTGCCCTCGTCAGGATAGAGCCCCCAGCCGCCATAGCGTGTCGAAAAGACGTCGTGAATCACGTTGTGACACACACGCGTGCCCTCCGACGGCCCCAAGGTATAGACCCCGCCCATGTCGCTGAGCACACGGTAGCCGAGGTGATGCAGATGATTGTGCTCAATTCGGTTTCGTTTCGCGCCGCTGTTGTCATACCCCCACCGCCAACCGACCGACACCGCGGTATAATAAAAATCAGCGACGTCACAGTGCGTGATCGCATTGTCAGCGCTGTGCCCGATCCATACGCCGACAGCAGCCGGCATGATCCGACCGCCGCTGTGAATGATGCAGTTGTCAATCGTGACGAACCCGGTGCGCACCGCCTCCGGTACCAAGCCGGTCTCGCCGATGCGCACGCCCCCGATGCCGACGTCGAAAATGCGCGTCTTCTCTACCCGCACATTGCGGCAGGCCTTGCGAAACCAGAGGCCGCTCGTGCCGATATGCTCCACCGCGCAACCGAGCAATTGGATGCCCTCCACGCCATCGGCCAGGATCGCGCTGGCTTCCACACTCATTGCCGCCTGGGCAGGCCGTAACCCCTCCGCCGGTATCCGAAACTCCGTATGCCGAAAGGTCAACCCCTCAAATTGAATGTGCCGCACCCAACGCTCCGGCGAATCCACCTCGCCCTGGAACTCCATCAAGCACGGCAGCCGCGCGGAGATCACCTCCGCCGTCGCCATGTCCTCACCCTGCAACGGCCGGTAATAGAGCCAGCCGGACCGGTCCAAAAACCACTCGCCCGGGGCATCCAACGCCCCTGAATAATTCTCTAAATAATAGAGACAATCCCGGTTCATCGGGTTCCACGATTTCATCTGTGACCCGTGCGTCGTGAAGCTGCCCGCCTCCGCCTGCACCGTACTCAACCACTCGCGCGTGGTATCCCATTTGTGAAAAACGATCACCTGTACATCCCGGAATTCCTCCGATCCAAGCCCCTTCAGTGACCCCAGATCAGCCGGATCGACCTCAAACCTGTGCAGGAATCGGGCGTCACTCCCCTCCAACGGCGCCTCGTTCACATCACCCAATGTATAAAAAGCGCCGTGGTTCGGCGTGCGCGCACGCACCGCCCTACGCCCGTTCACCCAGATTTGCTCGAACCTCCAGCCTGCATCATCGGCTGGTCCCGGCTCGGCCACACGCACACGCCAAATCCCAGGCCGCTCAGGGTCCTCCAGCCATCCAACAATTCGGCGACCGCCCGAGAAGACCACCTCTCCACCCGCCTGCGCACGATACCGAACCGGTCGCTCCGCCGAGACGCCCGAGTCCTCCGGCAACCAGCGAATCGTCTCTTCCAAACTATAGATACCCGGCAGAAAGGTCACCGTCACCGCGGCATCCGGCTGATCCATCCGCACTCGCCGCACGGCAGCCTGCGCCCCGGCAAGGGTCGCCAGCGGTTGGTCGAACGAACCGGGATGCGCGTCCGAGCCCGTTACCGAGACAAACAACTCCACCGTGTCCTGCCCATTGCCCCACCCCGACGTGACCACTCCCGCGATCAGCGCGAGCAAACAAACCACCAGCCTCAGACTCCAATTCCGTATCGGCATCGCTCGACCTCCTGCACCTCGTGCATTCATCCCGCCTGCGTGACTCGTCGCAGGCATATCACGCAGCCGAGCATCAGGCCAAGCGAATCAGGACAACGAACCCGATGTCGCTAGCGCCCGTCCGAAATCCGTATAGGGCCACAACGCAAGATCTCCGGATCCGGATGGGGAGGACTCACGCAGAGGCGCTGAGGCGCAGAGGGGTATTCGGAGGGGGGCAGATCGTGGGAGCTGTTCTCTGCAACTGCCTTTGACTTGGTCCGCCGAAAAGGTATTTCAACACAATCCCCACCCCAAAAACATGGATCAGGGGCACGGACCGACCCTATCACCCCCATAACCAGGTCGAAAACGCCACCGCGACCTCTGCGGGAGGCTCTCCGGCTCCGGATGGATGGGGCGAGATGGTGCTTCTACCCTTTCGGACATCCTCAAGCTGGTGCCGGTCCCGATCGATCGCACATCCGATCAGTGCACAGGACCGCTCAGCGGCTTGGCCAGAAAACGTGTCGTGGCCGCGTCGCCCACCGAGAAGTCCGTAAACCCATACCGCTCATAGATCGCCCTGGCCCGTCGGTTGTCGTCCTGGACCTCCAGCGTCAGCCGACAGCAGTCCGCCGCACGCGCACGCCGCTCAATCTCCCGCAGCAACGCCTGCCCCACACCCTTGCCACGATGCCCGGGAAGCACCGCCAGGTCGTGTATGTTCAGGAGCGGACGCGCATGAAAAGTGGAATACCCGAAGAAGCAAACCGCGAGTCCGACCGGCGCTCCATCGCTCTCCGCCAATAGGACCAACCGATTCGGCAATCCGCGCAGCCCAGGGATCAGACGTTCCATGACCTCCTGCGACAGCGGCTTCCCAAGCCCTGCCGGATCACTGGCGTACGAGTTCAGGATCTCTACGATCGCCTTCGAATCGCGCGGACTCTCCAGATCGGCCTCAAAAATGTGCAAGTTCATTCCCCTCGCCTGCTACCATGTTCGTTCCATCGACAAGGATCAGGCGCGACCAACCACAAATCGCATGCACCCTCGTGTTAGCCACCGTATTCCTCTTCCTCTTCCTCTTCCTCGTACTCGTACTCCTACTCGTCCCCGTCCCCGTCCCCGTCCCCGTACACGTCCCCGTACACGTACACGTACACGTACACGTACACGTCCCCCGTCCCAGCCCTCCCGCACGGGTGCGTGCCCCGCTTCGCTGTGTACTCGTACGTTTCCGTGCTCATCAGTGCGGATCATCGGGGACTCACCACGCGCCTGGTTCCGACTCCATACCATCCCGCACACCCATCAGCCAAGCTCGACAAGCTGCAACCGAATTCAGTACCGTGATCGTCCGGTTCCGGCTAGGCAACTTTCCCCAACCGATAGGACTCCCAAAGCAGAGGAAACGGATCGCTCGCTGCCCACCCTCCACCCCACCCTTCGCCCCCCAGCTCGGAGGCCACTACCATGCATGATTCCCCTACACTTGTCCGCCGGCTGCTCGTGTTCACCCTCACACTCATGCTCATCGGCGCTTTCAACGCCCTGGCAGGACCGGCCGCCGGCTGGATGGAACGACTGCAGCAGGGCGATTCCATCACCATCGTCACTCTCGGGACCAGTCTCAGCGCCGGCAAGGCCGGCTGGCCCGTGGCCATGATGGAATGGCTCGACAGCGAATGGCCGGGCCAAACCATTCTGCATAACCTCGCCGTCGGCGGCTCCGCGTCCCAGACCGTGCCCGCAATGGACGCCAAACCCACCGTCCGCAATCGATGCGGACTCGACAGGCTGCCGGAAGCAATCGCCTCTCGGCCTGACGTCGTCTTCATCGAGTTCGCCATCAACGACGCCTTCGCCGGTTACGGCATCCGCCCACAGGCCGGACGCGCCAATCTGGAAACCATGATCGACCGGCTCCAGCAGGCACTTCCCGATTCAGAGATCATCCTACAAACCATGAACAGCGTCCTCGATACCGGCGGCCACACCTCCGCAACCGATCGCCCCGAGCTCGACGAGCACTATGAACAGGTCCGCGTCGTTGCGCGCCAACGCGGTCTCCGTCTCATCGACCATCACAGCCGCTGGCGGGCCCTCATGCAACAGGACCGGCAGTGCTTTCTCGAGCTCGTCCCGGACGGGATCCATCCCAGCCTGGAGGGCTGCCGCGAAATCATCCTGCCCGGCCTTCAGGCAGTCCTGAAACCGACTGCCAAGGCGTCTGCCACAACCACAACCGGAGAACTCATGCCACGATCATTCACCCTGAACACCATCGGCTATGTCCGTATCGAGAACGAAAAGACCCTCCTCGTGCTGGAGCCGGAATACGAGCCGGGATTGCTCGGACTCGACGGGTTTTCACATGTCCATGTCCTCTGGTGGTTCGACAGGAACGACAACCCCAAAGACCGCGCAGTCCTCCAGGTCCACCCGCGCGGCAACCCCGACAACCCATTGACCGGCGTCTTCGCCACCCGCTCCCCTCGGCGACCCAACCTGCTGGCCAAAACCTTGTGCAAAATCATCGCCGTTCGCGGTAACATCATCGAGATCGAATCGATCGATGCACTCGACCAGACCCCGATCATCGATCTCAAGCCGTTCATTCCCGCCATCGATACCGCGCCGGAAGTCCGCCAACCGGCGTGGATCAACAACCGCAACTGAGCCGAACCAAGCCGCCTCCCACCCACCAGCCCCGATCAGCACGCAGCCTCCACAAACATCGCACCCAACCCACCCGGGACAGTCCCCTGAAAGCAGGCTTTTTATGGCGAACACCAAGGCATTCCACCTCTGTCTGAGCCTCTCCTGCGCTCTCGCCCTTCTGCTTGCCACACCCCAGCGCTCCACAACCGCACAACCGGCGGAGGCGTACGAACAGCTGAAAGCCGGGTTCACCACCCCCGATCACGCGCGCTGGGGGGAGGTCCCACTCTGGTGGTGGGAAGGCGACCCCATGACCCGTGAGCGCATCACCTGGCAGCTGGAGACGCTCGCAGCAGCCGGCGTCAAGTCGGTCTGTCCCATTCAACGCTCCCCTGGACGTTGCGAGCCACAGGCCTTCAGCACCGAGTGGTGGGAATTGTTCGAATTCGTCCACCAGGAATGCCGGCGCTTGGGCATGACCCTCTGGGCGTATGACCAGGTCGGCTACGGACACTACGGTTGGCTCGAAAAGGCGGCAGCCCAGACGCCGAACGCCGATACCCAGAGGGTGCAATTCTTCTTTTCCGACGGCCGCGCAGGCGCCGCAATCGGAATCGTCCTTCCTCGCGGCGGCCGGCTGCTCGACGCGCGCGCCTACCCGCTCCTCGACGGCATCGCATCGGATGCCGACAGCCTCGACCTACGCGCCTTCGCCACCGATGACCGCCTCGAATGGACACCACCCACCGGCGGCCACAATACCTGGCGCGTGGCCGCCTCCGTCGCCGTGGACGATCAGAGGTTCCAACTGAACCCGGCCGCCGGTGAGGCATTCATCGATATGTTCTACGGCGAGCTCGAGCGCCGGCTCGGCTCGTCGGCTATGGGCACCAGCTTCGCCGGCGTCTTTCAGGATGAACACCCGACTACCCCGCGCGATGTCTACACGCCCGAGCTCGCAGCCGCCTTCCAAAACCAGCTCGGCTACGATATCGCACGCGCCATCCCCGCCCTCCATTTCGATGTCGGCCCACGCACACCCAAGTACCGCAGCGACTTTTTCGACGTCTACCTGCAACTGGACGAAGCCGCCTATTGGAAAAAAATCTACGACTGGACCCGCCAGCGCGGTCTCCTCACAAGCCACGATAATTGGGGACGCAACGACATCAATGCCCAGAGCCAGGGCTACATCGATTACTTCCGCACACAACGCTGGTTCTCCGCGCCCGGGTACGACGACTACGGCATCGCACCGGTCCATCGGCGCAACTATTACGACACCAAAATCGCCGCATCCATCGCCCGCCTCTACCAGCGCCCACGGGTCTGGTCCGAGTCGTTTCACTCCAGCGGCTGGGGACGCACCACCGAACAGACCATCACCTGGCTGTCGGCCAATTTCGCGTTCGGCGCCAATCTCTACGACGAACACGGTCTCTACTACTCGACCCGCGCAAGCACGTGGGAACACGCCGCACCCGACCCGCATTGGCGCCAGCCGTACTGGCGATACTACTCAACCCTATCCGACTGGGTCGCGCGCATGAGTTTCCTCATGAGCCAGGGACAACACGTCGTCGACGCCGCCGTGCATTACCCGGTCGTCAGCCTGCTTGCAGGCGCCGCACCCGGACAGGCCGAGCCCGATTACAACACCTATATGCAGCTCTCGCGCACGCTCTTCGATGCCGGGATCGATAATGACATCATCGATGACGACTCGATTCTGAATGCCAACGTGCGCGACGGCCGGCTGGTCATCGGCGGTAACGCCTATCAGGCACTGGTGTTCGGACCCGAAACAACCATGCGCAAGGCCGTCCTGGAAAAAGCGCAGGCGCTTGCCGAAGCAGGCGGGACCGTGCTCTTCTCCGGCAGCTTGCCGACCGCATCCACCGATACCGGGCGCAACGATCCCGAGCTCGCCCGCCTCATCACCGAGCTCCTGGGCGCCGCACCCACCCCCGGCCGGATCCGCCACACCGAAAACCGCGGGACCACCGCCTTCCTGAACGGATCGCCCCAGGCACTGCCGGAGCTCCTCTCCGCCAACATTCACCGCGACTTCATTCCCAATTGCACCGGTGTCTACGTGACGCATCGCAAGATCGATACGCTCGACCTCTACCTGGTGCAAAACGTCAATAGCCACCCGATCACACTCGAAGCGCTCTGCCGCGTGGATGGTGTCCCTGAACAGTGGGATCCCTTGACCGGTGCGATCACCCCGGTCGATCAGTTTCAACGCACACCCACCGGTACGCTCCTGCGCCATCGGCTCGAAGGGAACGTCGCAAACATCTTCCTCTTCCGCCCAGGCCCGGAACATCACGGTTTCGCAACCAGCCACCTCCCACAGCCTGAACACCTGGAAATCACGCTCTCGCCCGACTGGGATTTCTCGCTGATCCCAACGCGTGACAACCGCTGGGGCGAATTCAGATGGCCGCCCAGTGACGAGCTCATCGGTGCAGAGATCCGCAGCTTCCAGTATCGAGAGGAATCGGAGGCATCCGGCCTCGACCTCGGCTGGCACCAGCCGGGGCACGCCGATCACGATTGGACCACGGAGCGCTTCAGCATCGGTCCCTATTGGCTCTGCCTGCCTGAGCTCCCGGTCGAGGAGCCCGATCTCGCACACGCCATCCTCGAATCCGCCGATCAGATTCATCGCGGCACCGCCATCGAGCTCGAAGACAGAACCTACCGCTGGGAACCGGTCGCCTTCTCGAAGAGCATCGGCCGTGCCGAACCCGCACCCTGGGGCGGGCATAGCGGCTACCCCGAAGGGACGATCGAGCAGGACTTCATTCAGCTGCCGCCCGGACGCAAGCTCCTCTTCACCCATATCCTGAGCCCGAAATCAGAGCGGCTCGGACTGCGGGTCGAACTGCGCAACTCCACCGCCCGGCTCTGGGTCAACGGTATCGAACAGCCGTTCGAAGACGCCGTCGGAAACCTGCCGCTCAATGCCGGCAGAAATCAGGTCCTGCTCGACCTGCCCGACGGCGGCCGAGGCATGCTCTACGTTCAACGCGAGCCCCCGAGCACACAATCCCTCGCCGAGGGCGCGCACGGCAGGGTCCAGCCTGAGCTCGCCGCAGCAGCATGGATCCGCGGGAAAGACCCGGCCGATGCGTACCTGCGCAAGAGCTTCCACCTCAACGCAATCCCCGCCGAAGCCCGACTCAATGCCACCGCTTACACCGGCTACCGACTCTTCGTCAATGGGATCAAGATCCACGAGGAGATCGGACCCTGGGCGCAGTGGACCCGGCCGGAATCGATCGTGATCACCCGCTACCTAAGTGAAGGCGAGAACGTCATCGCCGCCTGGACTCAGGTGCATGCCGATCTTTACGTCGGCGGCGAAGCCGCCCATAAGGCCCTCGCACTGGCCATGAAACTCCGCATGCACGACGGCAGCGAGCAGGCCATCGTCTCCGACGCCTCCTGGCAGGCACACGAACGCGAGATCGAAGGCTGGACCGAGGTCGGCTTCGACGACGCGGATTGGTCGTCCGCCGTTGCCCTCGGCCGAATGGGCGACGCGCCGTGGGGCAGCGCACCCCTCGAAAACCAGGGACTCATCACCGAGCCGCTGCGCGCACTGGCCATCCATCAACCCTCGCCTTACCTGACCTGTTTCGATGAAACACCCGAGATCATCTATGACATCAAACGCGAGAGCGCGCGCAGGGTCGGATGGTACCGGTTCACCGCGCCACCCGGATTGAACACGCTGCGACTCCCAACCTCCGCACCGGCCCGGGTCTGGGTGGACGGCAAGGAAATCCCTGTCCGCGACGGGATCGTACGCATGGATCCCGCACAGGCAGGCACCGCCCTGGTCGCGGTTCGCCTTGATATGTCCCCAGGGGCTTACGGCGGCGCCGCATTTGATGTCCCACCCGCCATCGAAATCGGCGGCGGCAAGATCCAGACCGGGCTCTGGTCCGATTTCGCACTCCCGACCTACTCCGGGATCGGTGTCTACAGTCAGGTTGTGCACCTGGATGAGGCACAGCTCGGTCGAAAGACCACGCTCGATCTCGGCCGCGTCCTGGTCGCTGCCGAGGTCCTCGTCAACGGGCATTCCGCAGGCGCGTGCCTCGCCGCGCCATTCCGGTTCGAGCTCGATCAATGGCTGCGCGCCGGTGATAATACCATCGAGATCCGCGTCGCCAACACGATCGCGCCGCACTATACCGTCACCAACCGTGTCGAAAATCTCGGGGCCACCGAATCCGGCCTGCTCGGCCCCGTGGTGCTGATCCAACAACTCGCGTCCAATGAGTGGCGGCAGTGGGCCCAAAGCGAGATCACCCAACTGGACGGGCTCCTCGCCAGCTCCAGCCAAGACCTCGCCGCAGCGCAGAGGCAGTGGGAGCGCACAGGCCAGTGGCAGCTGCTCCTGCCCGCCGATGATGCCAGCCGAGACACCACAACCGCGGACGATGGCTGGGTGAAACTGCCTCCCGCTGCACAACAGGCGGACTTCACCACCCTCATGTTCGAGACCGAGACGGAGGCGTTCGCCGGACTGCGCCTCGATATCACGCCACCGCTGGATGCACGCCCGGAGTTGACCCTCACCGCGCATCCACTCGACCGCCAAAGCTTTCGAGGGCGGTACGTCCGAATCGACATCCCCGACCGCGTGGAATACCTGCACCTCGCCGAGGTCGAGGTGTTCCAGGACGATGCGAACATCGCCGGCCAAGGCCGCGCTGAGCAGTCGAGCCTCTTCATGAACGCAGCAGCAGCGCTCGCGATCGATGGCAATACCGACGGCAATTGGGCCGGCGGATCGGTTTCACACACACACAGCGAACACGCGCCCTGGTGGGAACTCGACCTGGGCAGGATGCAGAATATCAACAGGATCGTTGTGCATAACAGGATCGATGGCGGACTCGCCGCCCGCCTCCAAGGCTATCGAATCACCATCCTGGATGCGGACCGACAAATGGTCTGGCAACGCGACGACCTCCCGCCCGCAACCCCCAGCAGCACGTTCTTCATCACGCCGATACCCATCGAGCTCGATTGCATCGCCGCATGGCAGTCGACCGGCGGTCAGCGGCAGACGCTCCTGTTTCAATCCCTTCAAACCGCCGGGTTCCCCAATGGGACACGGCTGGAAATGACTCTGCGCCCCACCGGTGCAGCCCAGCCAAGCGCCCTTCGCACCGCCGTTATGGCCGCGCCACACCCCATTCGCCACATCCCCGATTCGATCGCCGCCATCGTCGCTGCACAGCCACGCGATAGAACCCCGGACGAGGCCGAGACCCTTGCTGCCTACTATCGGGATATCGCTCCCGAACTGGAGTCGATCCGATCACAACGCTCCCGCTTGGCAGCGTGCCTGCGCGCCATGGAATAACCTGCTTGCAGCTATAGCGAAAAATGGGGAGACTGACCCATTAACGTCCGCGAGGTGGAATCGAGCCGGATCTTCCGCTCTTGAGCCAGGCCTTCCCTAGAAACCCAGACTCAGAAAGCATCAACGATGACACGCCCTCACAAACCCGCCATCCACCGCAGAGAATTCATTCGCATCGTCGGCGGCAGCTGCCTGACGGCCGCCATCGCACCAGGCTACCTCTTCGGTGCACAGCCAGCCAGGACCAAGGGCGTGCTTGTCGAGGCATCCGGGTTCCGAGACTTCGGCGGCTGGTCGCTCGATACCCAACACTACCAGCAGATGGGCGGGTGCTACCTCCTCGCCCACGGCATGGGCAACCCCGTCGCCAACGCCAAGACCGAAGTCGACCTGCCCGAAACCGGCCGGTGGAACGTCTGGGTGCGCACCCGCGATTGGTGCCCCGGTGATTGGGAAGCCCCCGGCCGCTTCCTCCTGCGGGTCGGCGGCCAGGAGCTGCCTGCGGTCTTTGGAACCGAACAAGGCTGGGCCTGGCAGGCAGGCGGCTCGATCGAGATCACCGTTGCCGGGGAAACCAGCGTCGAATTGGTCGACCTGACCGGCTTCGACGGCCGGTGCGATGCCATCTTCTTCTCCAAGGAATCCAGCCCGAACCTGCCGAATGACGATCTCGTCGAACTCGCCGCTTGGAAGGACGCACAGACAGGTCGGGCAGAGCTTCAAATACCAACCTCCGAGTTCAATCTCGTCATTGTCGGCGGCGGGATCAGCGGCTGTGCAGCCGCTATCGCAGCACGTTCCCAGGAAATCTCGGTCGCACTCATCCAGGACCGCCCCCTCTTCGGCGGAAACGCCAGCCAGGAGATCCGTGTCCATACCGAGGGAATCAAAGGCAAAGGCGCGAAGATCCTCGATACCATCGATACCGAACACTACCCCAACGGTGACGCCAAGGCCTCGATCGATCAGGAGAAGCGCGAGGCCGCCATGGCCGCCTGCGGTGCCGACCTCTTTCCGCTCCATATCTGCTGCGGCTTGGAGAAGGTCGGTGATCGCATCGTCAGCGTGGAGGCGCGCGAGGTGCGCACCGGCCTGCTGCGCAGGTTCTCCGCGCCCGTCTTTATCGATGCCACCGGCGACGGCTGGCTCGGCTTCTGGGGCGGTGCCGAATGCCACTACGGCCGCGAAGCCGGCAGCGAGTTCAACGAGAGCTGGGATAAATATGGCGAGCTATGGAGCCCGACCGAGCCCGATAACCGCGTCATGGGCGCTTCCGTGCTCTGGAACTCCGAGAAGACCAACCAGGCGTCCACGTTCCCAGAAGTCCCTTGGGCCATCCCCGTCGCAAAGCAGCACGAGGCCGTCAACGGCGAGTGGTACTGGGAATACTCCTCCAATGACCTGGATCAGGTCGAAGACGCGGAGGCCATCCGCGACCATCTCCTTCGCGCCATCTACGGCTCCTTCGCGAACGCCAAGAAACACCCGAAGAACGCGACCGTCGCACTCAAATGGGTCTCGTTCCTCGCCGGTAAACGCGAGTCACGCCGGATCATGGGGGATTATGTCTACACCATGAATGACATGGTCAACCGTACCGAGTTCCCCGATACAGTGGTTGAAGAACGCCGCGATATCGATGTGCATTACCAGCTGGTCGAGACCGGCGCCGCCACCGATTTCATCTCCAAGGCGCTCTACCGTAACCCCGGCGGTAATTATTACCTACCCTTCCGCTCCCTCTACTCACGCGATATCCCCAATCTCATGATGGCCGGCAGGTGCTTCAGCTGCTCGCATATCGGCTTGGGCGGCCCCCGCGTGATGTACACCTGCGGGCAAATGGGGATCGCTACCGGCTACGCCGCCGCACTCTGCATCCACCATAAAGTGGATCCGAAGACCATCGGTCAGAGCCAAATCCAAGAGCTGCGCAGGCTGATCGGGTACGAGAACGCTCAGGCATAACGATCGCCCCCTGAATCCACTCGCCCGTTCGGTCGCTTATGCGTCATCTCGTCAATTTCGGCCTCCTCTTCTGCTTCGTCACGCTCGCGCTCTCCGGCGCGATGGCCTTCCTGCGCCCGTTCTCGATCGTCACGACCCGTATCCATATCGTGTTCGGCGTCGTGACGATCGGCCTGGTCGGACTCCACCTCCTCGGGCGTGTGCGCTATTTCCGCAATCAACTCGCGTGGCGGAATCCCAAACGCTCAAGCCTGCCGCCCCTCCACCTGCTTGGGATGATCCTCGCATGGACACTCCTGCTGGCCACCGCCTGGCTCGAATGGGCACCCGTCCCCACGCTGATCCGACAGGGGTACGAGGCCAAACACCGAGCCGAGATCGTACGCACATCCCCACTCGCAGGCTTCCTGGATCCCGAACTGCACATCCGAACCGTCGCGCGTCAGCCAGGCCCAGACGCGGATGTTGCACTATCTCTCACCATCGTCTTCCAGGATCCGGAACTTCCAGCGCCCAGCATCGCCGTCTGGACCGAGTCCACAACCGGATCGATGATCGAGACACTCTACATCGATTCAACCCTAGCATTCTCCGAAGAACCGGTCTGGGGCGGCCGCCCCACCCCGCGAAATCATATCCTGCCTCTCTGGCGCAACCGCTATACCCTGATCTCCGGCGTCGACCCCAAAGGCGAAATCGACGCATTCACCGGCACCACCCCCAGTCATAGCTTCACCCTCGACGATTACCTCAACCTCGGTGAGAACGAGGCCTTCGTCCTCTGCGTCGAGGTGAACGCCCCCCACGATCCCAATCCAGCATTCCCCGATCCACACATCGGGCAGCCATCCATCCTCTACACGGCATATATCGAGCCCGATGCGGATCAGAAATACGCCATCCTCGAACGTACCGGCCACGGCGGCGGCGCCGAAGAGAACGGCGCGATCCAGTACAACCTCGATGACCTCACCACCGCCGGCCACCTCGTCGATCTTCTCCTGGCCAAGACCGCCCCCCAATAGACAATCCCCACCGCAAGCCAGCTTCAGGACCAACCACCTCGGAACATCCATAACGAAAATGTTCAGTCGCGAGCGAAGGGTTGTCCGAAAAGGTAGCGGCTTTCCCATCCGGATCCGGAGAGCCTCCCGCAGAGGGCGCGGTGACGTTTTCGACCTGCCGATTGGGGTGGGTAGGTTCCATGCTCTGCCTCCTATATTTCTCAGGGCTTTTTTCAGATATCCCGTATCAGCAGGCCTCGTCTTCCTCGTACCAGTGCTCCTACTCGTACTCCTACTCGTACTCGTACCTGCCCCTCTCCCCCCTCTGCGTTCTCTGCGGGAGTCCTCCCCATCCAGATCCGG
>CALLYA010000464.1 GCA_937875495.1 uncultured Verrucomicrobiota bacterium | reverse complement strand
TTCGGCCATGCAGAACCGGGTACCGCAACCGTATTGTTGCGGTGCTGACACCACTTGGCAGCGAAGTTTGAGCGGTCCGTGAGGGCCAGGTGCCATGCAGGGCAGGGATCGATTCCGATCCCGATTCCGACCCCGACCCCGACCCCGATTCAGACAATGATCGGACTGATCGGCAACCATTGCCTGGAGGAGACGCATGAAGGAGCCGGCCTTTTCGGACGGCCTCTATCTAGCGCCCGAGGGCGTTACGGCTGAGGTTTTTCTTGGTCGGCCAATGGATGGACGCGGACATGAAAATCGACCTTTTCGCCGCCCATCTCCAGCGTTACCATGGTGTTGAGCCGAGTGAGCAGGAGACGGAACGGGATCCTGACCGAATGCCCCTCGACCTGAACCCCGACGTTGATGTCGCCTAGGATGTCCTGCGCATTTTGGACGGCCTTGAGCAAGGCAGAGAAGCGTTGGAATTTGTCGACCAATTCGTCATGGAAGTGATAGGCGCATTGGCAGTGGGGACAATGGACCGTCTGATCCTTCGTCAGGCTCGCCATGGAGAAGGGTACCGTCTTACGGCAATCCTCCTGGATGCAGCGAAAATCGAATTGTTCCGAGGATAGGTCGGCGGTTGGTTTCTTGCCCATGGTGATTCGAATCCGATCCTGAGTGAGTTAGGCCGGGGTTGAAAAGGAAGGCTCGCATTCGAGGAGTTGGTTACTTGCGGTGCGGCTTCTCCGCCTCTTCGACGAGCATCACCGGGATTCCATCCCGGATCGGGTAGCGAAGTCCGCACTTCGGATTCCCGCAGACCAACCATGCACCCTCCTGGGTAACGGAGGCCTTGCACTCAGGGCAGACCAAGATCTCGAGAAAGTCGGGATCGATCCAGGTGGGATCTTCGTCGTATGCGTCGGATGCGGTCATGTCGTTGATGTTGTCCATGGTAGACCCGGTGCAAGTCCTTGTTGTTCGGCTGCGGCGAGTGCGCTTTGATAGATGGCTTTCAGCGAAACCCCCTCGCCGCCTGCGAGGAGTCGGCAGGGTTCGAATTCAGGAGAAACGGTTTCGATCCGGTCTCTCCAGACCCCGACCTTGACTGGAATTTCGCCGTACCTCGTCGTCACGTTCGCGGAAAACCGGGTAAGCTTCAACCGCCGCGCGGAGGAGAGGCGGATGCCGAAGGCGGTGGTCTCTTTTAGCAACAAGCGTGCCAGGTCATTTTGGAGTTCGGGCGGCGCCAAGACCGTGATCTGTTGCCCGGACCTCTGTTTCTTCATCTGGACCGGCGCAAGGGTCACGTCCAGAGCGCCCGCCTGTAGCAGGGTTTCAAAGAGGGGGCCAAGCAACTCGGGGGATTGATCATCGACCTGGGTCTCGAGGACCGACACCCAATCGTGTTCGCAATCGTCAACGCTGACAGAGGAGGGCGCGTAGACGGAACCGAGCAAGGCCCGAAGTGCATTAGGACGTCGATGGTGGCTTCTGAGGCCGATCCCATACCCGATTTTTTCGATGGTCATGGCGGGAAACGGACCGAATTCTTCGACGAATTCGGCCAGAAAGCCCGCCCCGGTCGGGGTGATAAGTTCGAACGGGTGATCACTCTGGCGCAGCGGAATACCTTTAAGGATCTCCAAGGTCGCGGTGCTGGGGACCGGGTACTCGCCGTGTTGGCACTCGACAAAACCTTGCCCTGCGACAGGCACAGAGGCAAGGATACGATCGACCCCCAGCCATTCGATGGCGCGGCAGCCCAGGAGGATGTCTACAATCGAATCGAGTGCCCCGACCTCATGGAAGGTGACTTGCTCCGGCGGCTTGTTGTGAATCCGCCCCTCAGCGACGGCGATCCTGTGGAAAACGGAGAGGGCGCGCTGCTGGGTCCAGCGGGAGAAGCCTGAGCCTTCGATCAGCACCTGAATATCCGCCAGGGTTCGGTGCACATGCCCATGCGCATGATCGTGATCATGAACATGCCCGTGCGAATGATCATGAACATGCTCGTGTTCATGCGCATGTTCGTGTTCATGCTCCAGCGATCCCGCCGGGGGCGTTCCGGGGGATGCATGGGGGCCATGTGTCTCGGGATCGATATGGACAAAGAACCGGGTCCCATGCAGGTGTTTCTTGCTGTCGGGGATCGCCTCGATCGTGAATCCCCCGAGACCCAGGGACCCGATCTCCTCCTGCAGAAGTTCGATCGGAACGCCGAGGTCAATGAGGGCGCCGAGCAGCATGTCGCCGCTGATACCGGAGAAACAATCAAGGAATAGGATCCGCATAGGGACGTCGCCGCCTTTCATTGGGACGGGCATCGGATCGGCCCGTTCGTATCTGTTGGTCGATCTGCGCAGACCAACCGATTGATCAATGCCGCCGTATATCCGGCGCCGAAGCCGTTGTCGATATTGACGACGCTGACCCCGGAGCCGCAGCTGTTGAGCATGGCCAACAGTGGGGCGAGACCTCCCAGGTGCGCTCCGTAGCCGACACTGGTCGGAACGGCGATCACGGGAATGTCGACCAATCCCGCAACGACGCTCGGCAGTGCGCCCTCCATTCCGGCCACCACGACCAGTGCGTTGGCCCTTTGCAGGTCGGTCGTGTAGGCCAGGAGGCGGTGGATACCAGCCACGCCCACATCGAAAATGCGCTGAACTCTTGCACCGAGGCTTTCGGCAGTCAAGGCGGCCTCCTCCGCGACCGGGATATCGGAAGTCCCTGCGCTGACGATCCCGACCAAACCCTGAGGCGGAGGCGCATCGGCTGCCTCCAACCGAAACACGCGGGCTGTTTCGTGGTACGCGCCCTTGGGGAAGCCGGCCTGAAGCGCGGCGGCCGCATCGGCGGAGATCCGGGTCACAAGCACCTGTTGCCCCGCCTGTTCCAAGGCGGATACGATCTCGAGGATCTGAGCCGGTGTCTTATTCTGACCGAAGACGACCTCCGGCGCACCGGTGCGGACCTCTCGATGGAGGTCGACCTTGCTATGGCCGAGATCCTGAAAGGGCAGAGAACGAAGTTGTGCGATCGCGTCCTCGGGCGAAAGCGTCCCGTCGCGTACCCCCTCGAGGAGGGCCAGGAGTCGTTGTCGGTTCATGGCATCACGCTGGTTCAGCTAGTATTGGCGGGAGGGGACCGTCCGCCGCACACCGGAGCTCATGCGAGGCTCGGGGCATCCCCACGGTGGGGATGCCCCGAACTCTTGCGCTGCCTCAGAATGCGGCCAGCCTTGCGGCCAGTTCGTTCTCAATCTGATCCAAGGGGATGCGCTCCTGTTCCATCGTGTCACGGTGCCGAATGGTGACGGAGTGATCCTCCAAGCTGTCAAAATCGAAGGTGAGGCAGAAGGGCGTCCCGATCTCGTCCTGGCGGCGATAGCGCTTCCCAATGCTCCCGGTGACATCGAAATCACAACGGAAGCGCTCGCGTAGGGGCTGCAACGCGGCCTGAGCAGGCTCCTCCAGCTTCTTCGAGAGCGGCAGCAGTCCGCACTGAATCGGCGCGACTGCGGCCGGGAACCGCATCACAACTCTGCGATCGACCTCTTTATCCTCTTTCTTGGTCTCGGCCTCGTCTTCATCATAGGCGGCACAGAGCAGGGCGAGGATCGTTCGGTCCAGGCCGACCGATGTCTCGATCACAACCGGGTAGAATCGCTCGCGGGTCTGGTCGTCAAAGTACACCAGGTCCTTTTCGGAGTACTCGCTGTGTTGGCGCAGGTCGTAATCCCCGCGGTGGTGAACCCCCTCCAGCTCCTGCCAGCCGAATGGGAACTCAAACTGGAAGTCGAGGGCGCACTTCGCGTAGTGGGCCAGTTCGTCAGGTCCGTGGTCGTGGATGCGGAGCTTGTCCATGTCGAACTTGAGTGCATCGCGATAGTACCGGGTGCGCTCGGACTTCCAGTACTCGAACCACTGCATGTCCTCAGAGGGATGGACAAAGAACTCCATCTCCATCTGACTGAACTCGCGGCTCCTGAAGGTGAAATTCCGGGGGTTGATCTCGTTGCGGAAGGCCTTTCCGATCTGGGCAATGCCGAAGGGCAGCTTCTGCCGGGAGGAGATGCGGATCGAATCAAAATCGACAAAGATCGGCTGACAGGTCTCGGCGCGGAGATAGGCCCTGTGCTCCTCGTCGAAAACGGGGCCGATGTAGGTCTGCATCATCAGATTGAACTGTCGTGGCTCGGTCAGCTCCAAGGAGCCGCAGAAGGGACACTTCCCCGCTTCGACCTGGTCGTCGCGGAACCGACGCTTGCAACCCTTGCAGTCGATCATCAGGTCGCTGAAGTGGTCCACATGCCCACTGGCCTTCCAGACTCGCGGGTGGCAAATGATCGAGGAGTCCAGGCCGACGACGTTGTCCCGACGCTCGACCATGAAATTCCACCACAGGTTTTCGACATTGCGCTTGAGGGCGACACCGAGTGGACCATAGTCCCAGAAGCCTCCGAACCCGCCATAGATCTCGGAACTGGGAAAAATGAACCCTCTGCGCTTGCACAGGGAGACGAGGTTTTCCATGAGTGGAATTGTTTGTTCAGCCATAGCGTTCGACTTTCCAAAAGTGCGGTCCAAGGGTCAAGCGTTCATCCGGAGAACTGCCATATCCGCCATAGGAGACAATGGCGCAACTGCAATCGAGTTCGGTCCTTCCCGGGCTGACCCGCTGCTGATCGACCGTTCTCGAAGATTCCCTTTACATTGTCGGAGAGATTCCAGGAATCAATTTGCTTCCTGCCGCTCCTTTCAGCCAAGAGTAAAACCAACGATCGAGGCCGCCTTGCAAGGTTTGCGTTGGAGGCATTTTTCCCCTCGCACGCCAGAAACGATCGGGTTAATAATACGGTTTTTCCCAACTGGATCATCTGGATCAAAAATGGACCACAGCCAAGACATACCGAACCTGATTATCGAGTGTCCGAACGGCGACGCGATTGAGGTCGCGGTCAGTGACCTGCCCTGCTGGGTCGAGGAGGACGGCTCTCTGTTCCGCGATCCCCCGGAGGGGATTGACGCGAACAGCCAGGGGTGGTGGCTGGATCTCGACCAAACCCAGAAGGGTGCCACGTGTGTGCGACTGCAGGTGCAACCTGGAGAGGACAGCCTCGTCGTCACCAAGCTCACCTACGACAATCCCGAGAAGCGAAACCTGGACGGCTGGAGTTTCCGCCTGGTTCCACCGCCGCCCCTGTTGGGCGATGATTATTTTGAGCTCGCGGACCCCATGGACGTTCCCAATCCACGCATGGATGCGGATCGTCCCGGAGCCAACCGCCGTCGCGGTTCGGATCCCGCATGGGCTGCGGGCGACAACCTCGAAGAGATGGTCGCCGATGGCGATTGGCAGGATTCGCCTGTTCAAGATCCATCGCAGGTCGCCTATTACGAAGATGATACGTATGCTGACGACCCCTTTGCACCGGGTCCGTTCCGGGCGGTGGATCCGCCGTATCCGGAGGGCGAGCCCCCCTATGGATATTCAGAGGATTACGAGGACTACCCCGAGGCTCTCCCAGCATCTTCGCCGGGACTCGGGCGATGGATGATCGTCATTGCGGGGATCTTTTTTGTCGGGCTGGTCGTCATTCAAATCATCTGGATGGTCGCGTTCCGGCCCCTCAACCAGCGCGCCCGCGGCAAAGAGGGCACCGACGGCAATACGCAGGCTGGTGCCGCCGCCGAATCCGGTTATGACTCTCCGCTGGCCGGGGGTGAGGAGTTGCACAACGACGTCGTTTCTCCGGGCGGCGGCCAGAGAAACGCCACTGCGACCGGAGGTTCTTCCATCCTCGGCCCCATCAATTCCTCCCGCGAATCCACCGGTTCTCGTTCCCCATCCCCTGCCTCCGGCCAGGGCGTTGGCGGCTCGTCCGCTGCAGGGACCGCACCGAATGGGGCTTCCGCCTCCCCGTCATCTTCCGCCGCCGATGCATCGACGACCACACCTCGGTCGACCGGAGCACCTGGCTCCGGCTCCGGGGAGGATGTCGGCTTCACACGCAGCGACACCCGCCCGTCGAATGCCGAATCGGCGACGACCACCCCGAGACGAGGCGCATGGACCATCGTCTCGGAGGGTGGCGCAAGCGGTTCCTCAGATCCGACATCGGCCGTCCGCACTTCCGGTTCTTCCTCTGGCGCGACCGCAGCAGACAACGGCGGCAACCGTCGAAATCCCGCCCAGAACTCTCTGCCGCCCAGCATGCAATCAAGGTTTCCCGGCGGGTTGGTGCTTCAGCTCGGCGGCGGGGGCTCGACGGGCAATTCCTTTGCCCCCGGCGACGGCGGCGAGGTGGGTGCCACAGATTTTCCGGCCTATTCGGATGCAGGTCTGCCGGTTGCCGAGGGTCCCGACCCGGCCTGGATCCCCCCCGCAACGCCCGGGGCCGGCCCCATATCGATCGATTCAGTCGAAGAGGTGGACCGCGCCACGACTTCCGGCTTGAAGTTGGTCCTGCTGAACATCTTCCTCAGGATCAACCAGCCGTTGCACTCCTCCCGTCCTGTGGAGATTGAGACCCAGTTCTACGAGCGTCGCCCGGGCGATCTCACCCCCCGCCTCGCGGAGGGCGGCCACCAAGGACGGGCACGTGTGGCGAGGCCGGAGGACCTGACCACCGGCTCGATCATCAAGCTGCAATTCCGCTACGTACAGCGCGTTCATTCCGCCGAATATGAAGGCTTTATCGTTCGTTTGCTTCAGGGTGGCGAGGTCCTTGAACAACGGGTCGTCCCGGAATCTCTGCTCCAGAACATCCAGCCCTACTAAGACCGCGCTCCTTCAGCCGTCGCGCCAGGCAATGGTTGCCGATCAGTCCGATCAGTCCGATCTGTCCGATCTGTCCGATCTGTGTCAGTGTCGGGGGCGGGATCGGGTGGAGGTCAAGGGGCGGACTTCTGGAAGGCGAACCGGTGAATGTCCAGGCCCTGTTCCGTCCACAGGAGCTCGAAATCGGTCTGGGCCACCAGCATCTCCCCTGGGATTTCAGGCAGGAGCCTGAAACCCGAATGCTGCGTCCATCGTTCCATGGCCCATTCCATGTATGGCTCGTTGTCCGTCGCGAAATGGACCACGCCCCCCGGTTTCAGGGCGGCGGCCATCGCATCGAGGAACTCGGGCGTGACGAGTCGGTTCTTGGCATGCCGCGCCTTGGGCCATGGATCCGGGAAGAGGAGGAAGAAGCCGTCGCAACTCTCCGGCGGCAGCAGATACCGGGTGGTGTAATAGATTTCCGCGCGCAGGAGCCGAACGTTGGTCAGGCTCATGCGATTCAGCTTCCGATTGATTTTGCGGATGCGCGACAACTGCCGTTCGACCCCGAAAAACCGGTACTCGGGAAACGCCTCGGCGGCTGCAGCGAGAAAGCTCCCTTTCCCTGCGCCAAGATCCACCCAGAAGGGACCCTTCTGCTCCCAGAATTCATCGATGGGGATCGGAGCCATCCAATCGAATCCGGCGATCGCGTAATCCGTGTCGTTGCGGGCGTGTGTCGTCAGGAGGTTCATGGTTCTTCTCATCGCTCATCGTCTGTGTACATGGGCCATCGCTGCAGCCCGCAATCCCGGTGGGACTTTCCATTGAGGTATCCATAGGCCGTCCGAAAAGGCGGAAGCAGCATCTGGCCCTATCCATCCGTTTCGGAGCCGGAAAGCCTCCCGCAGAGGCCGCGGTGGCGTTTTCGACCTGACCATGGGGGTGGGTTGGATTTATGCCCCTGATCCATGTTTTTCTGGGGGGGGATTTTGGGGTATTCGTTTTCTGCAGACCAATTCAGTTGCAGAAATCAGCTCCTATGTATCTGTATTCCCCCCTCCCAATACCCCTCTGCGCCCTCTGCGATCTCTGCGGGAGTCCTCTCCATCCGGCCCAGACGACCTTTCGACCCCGCCCCCGAGCTGCCTTCGCCATCTACCTTTTCGGATGACCTCTATCAAGTGCAATGCGGCTCAGCCCAAACTGAGTCCCGTTGGGAGGTGCTCTCCCAGCATCTGCTCCTGGTCGGCAGCCCCGAGTATGCAAGGGGCCTGGAGCCATCCCCGGCAGGTGACGGCCAGAGTGTCCCCGGCCTCCGCCATTTCGCTCAGCCGCTCGATGGCCCGCTCTCGTGCGTCCGGCCGGAGATCACGGTACCGGTCTCCGGTCAGGTGCGCGATCCGCCCGATGGCCCAGACGGCCTCGGGTGGCAGGGGAGCGGGCAGGCGAAGCACGTCCTCCAAATACAGCTCGGCGGTTTCTGTGGGGAGGACCGCTTCCAGGGCGGGCGCGAACGGCTGCCGTGCGGCGAGGCGGGCAAGGCACCAAAGCGCCGTCCGCCGGCGTCCCTCAATCTTGAGCATTTTGAGGGCCCAGTCGCCGATTTCACGCTTCCGATCCGGAAGAAGGCGCTCCAGGCTGGCCAGTAATCTCAGAATCTCTTCCTCCTCGTGACGCCCCAACGGAGGGTAGCCGGATTTCTTGCGACGGCCTTTGGCGGCGGTCCCCTTTTGATGAAGCCGCTGTACTGCCTTGGCCGCAAGCTCCTCCTGTGCGGCCAAGGTCATCCCGGGGGCGATGCGCCGCCACAGGATCCAGGACTGCGCCAGCACGCGCCGATCCTCTGGGAAGCAGAGCGGATCGTGGCGCTGCCCCCAGAGTCGGTTGATCCGCCATGCGTCGGCGGGATCTCCTAAACCGGGCCGCAGCGCGTATCCAACAAGGTTCAGCCAGGCGGATTCATGCTCAGCGGACCTCCCCGCCTGCGCTCGCAGCGGGAGCAGCCGGTCGACCATCCACCGTAACAGGGTCAAGGGCCAATCCTCTCGTGGAAGCCCGGACACCTGTTCCAAGGCGGAATTGAGGGCAGCAGCGGTCTTGGGGTCCTCGGCCTCGAAAGTACGGTCGATCAAGGCACCAATGTCGTTGAGCAAATCCTGTTCAAAGATCTCCCGAAACGTTTGCTGTACGGTCGTTTGCCCTTCGTGGTCGGCTGCCGGATCAGCGGTATCACTGGGTGGAGCAGGATATGTGACCGTGCTCAGCCGGTGCTGGACCTCAAGTGTCCAAGCCCGCTGCTCGTCTGTCTGGACACATTGAAGCAGCAGGTGACCGAGCTCCCCCTTTTCGGCCCGAAGGAATACGGGAACCCGGCGGGGCCGGGTCCGCTTCCCGCTTTGCAGCCGCGCGGCCAGTGGCGGAAGCGCGAGCATGCGGTCCGCATCCAACATAACCAGTTCACCGGCAGAGTCCTGGGGCCGGCTGGTGGAGCTGAAAAGGGGGAATTGGACCGGTGTACCGACTTGCAATTGGAGCGGGTGCTGATCACAGACGGCGACCGCTCCGGTCTCCATGCCTCGGGGTGCGATACAGAGCAGGGCACCGACATCGGAATCGGTGTTGCCCAGTCCGATATAGTAGCTGCGGGGAAGTGCCGCGGAGACCTGAACCGCGCGTCCCACACGGGCGAGGCCGTATTGAGCGGCTCCCAATGCTACCGCAAGATCGGGGAGGGGATGGACCAATTCTTGGATCTGCTGGGGTTCATTGAGTTGGGTGGACCAGTGATGCAGCACTTCCAAGACCCCATTTCGCAGGGCGGAGGAGCGAAAGACGCCGCCGTTGAACAGAACCCAATCGGGCCAATCCTCCCACGAGCCCTGTTCGGATTTGAGGTGGGTCTGCAGGAAATGAGCGAGGTGACGTGTGACCGCTGGGTCTTGGGCATAGGGGAGGCCGAACTCACCAAGACCCGCCTCGGAGCCGGTCTTGAGGGTAGCGCTGAGTGCGGTGTCCGGAAAGAACCCGTCCAGCAGCCTCTGTTTCCACGCGATCGGGGAAATCTGAGCGGTCCGGGTCCCACCGACGATGCGTGACCCGCGGCCCGGCAAGGTGATGGGGATCTCGCCCTCGGGCGGTTCCGCTGATTCGAGAATACGTTCCTTGGCGTCGCGTACGCGAAAGATCAGGCCGAGCCAATCCTCCGGAGGGAGCTGACGCCCGCCGGTCCATTCATCCTCGATCTCGCGTGCGAGGGCGGCATCGAAATTATCGCCACCGAGCAAGAGGTGCTGGCCTACTGCAATCCGCCGGAGCCCGAGCGGCTGTTGATCGTCCTCGACGGCCTTGATCAGGGTCAGGTCGGTGGTGCCTCCACCCATATCGAAGACGAGCACGGTCTGTCCTGGGGTGACGGTCGCATGCCAGTCCTCTGCATGCTCGGCCAGCCAGCTATAGAAGGCGGCCTGAGGCTCCTCCAACAGTCCGGCTCCGCCCAGGCCAGCCATCTCGACGGCCTCCTCGGTCAGTCGGCGGGCGTCGGCGTCGAACGAGGCCGGCAGCGTGATGAACAGCTCCTGGTGCTCCATTCGGGCGGCAGGTTGGTCTTGGGCGAAGGCATGATTCCACGCGGCCCGGATATAGGCCAGCAACAGGGCGGATGCCTCCACCGGCGAGATGCGTGGGATCCCGTGAGGAGCGGCCCATGGCAGAATGGGAGCCCGGCGGTCGACCTGGGCGTGGCAGAGCCATGACTTGGCGGAACTGACCAAGCGCTGTGGGTTGGAAACGCCACGTTCCCGGGCGTAGGCGCCGATGAGGACGGAGGCGGGGGCCAATTTGCCTTTCCATGCGACGGGAAACGGGGGCGCCAAGTCTCCTGCCTCGACCTCACCCTGCAGCGGGAAGTAGAGGAAGGAGGGGAGGGTGGGGCGTGGCGCGACCTCACCGGGACCGACCAACTGCGGAATGGGAAAGACCCGCGGTTGAGGCGCGGTTGAGGTCAGGTCGAGATAGGCGGCGACGCAATTGGTCGTACCGAGGTCGATCCCGATGCTGAATTGTGAGTGCCTGGTCATGATTCCTTCCGCGCACGGAGATCGAACTCCAAGGTCCAACGGCCCGAGCCCTCACGATCGACACACTGGAGGTCGAGCGTTCCGACCGCGGTAGGGGTGCACTCGAGGTGCACCGGCACGACCGTACCGGCCGGATGCAGTGCGCTCGGTGCGAGCACGGCCTGGATCGGAGCGGTCAATTCGAGGGCGTCCCATTCGTCGCCCGCTTCCAGGATCGTGCCGGGGGGGTCGGAGCGCCGAATCGTGCTAGAGTAAAGCTCGAAGGAAGCCGGACGCCCGACGAGCAGTCCGAATTCAGGCTCGCGCACGCGAACACAGGTCTCCTCCTCGGTTCCAAAGGGAATGATGGAGACCGCCTTGCGCCGCGGGGGCAGCCCGGGTACGGCAGGTGCCGCGGCCTGGACGCCTAGGTAATAGGTGCGCCCGACTCCGGCACGGATTCGGATTCCGGAGCCGTGGCGGACCAACCCGAAATAGGTGGCTCCACGGGCAACGGCCAGATCGGTTCGGGCCTCATCCAGGCTGCGCACGGGCGGGCGATCCGGGGCAACGGATTGAGAGGCACGCCAATGAGCGAGGAGGTCGAGGATCCGGCGGCGGAGTGTAACCGCGTTGAAAACACCGCCGTTGAAGAGCACCGCGGATAGCGCGCCGGTCTGAGCAACGCGCCCGCTGGGGTCTTCGACCGATGCGAGAAACTGGGCCAGGTGTCTGCTGATCGCGGGGTCTGACGCAAAGGGCAGCCCCAGCTCTTGCAGCCCCAGCCCCAAACCTGGAACCGGCAGCTCCTCGGGAGCAGTGAGCGGGAAGAAGCCCTCCAAGATGATGGCCTCGACGGTGGTTCGGGCCAACTCGTAAGTCCTGGTCCCCCCGATCACGCCCGATCCGCTGCCGAGCAGGGTCAGGGTGGCACGTTCCATGGACGGATCGGCAAAAAACTGCTCTTTGGCCTGGCGGCAGGCATGTTGCAAGGCCGTCCGCTGCAGCTGGTTCAGCCGGATGTTCTGCTGCTGTTCGAGGTCGGCCTGGACGGCATAGGCGAGGGCCAGGTCCATATTGTCCCCGCCAAGCAGGAGGTGATCCCCGACAGCGATCCGTTCCAGCTCGAGCTGGCCATCGATGTCACGCGCCTCCACCAAGGTCAGGTCCGTGGTTCCGCCGCCGATGTCGCAGATCAGGATGCGTTCACCGACGGCGACCTGCTCGCGCCAACGGTCGCCTTCCTGGGCGAGCCATGCGTAGAACGCGGCTTGGGGTTCCTCTAGCAACTTGATATCGGGCAATCCCGCGGCCCGGGCAGCCTCGACGGTCAGCTGGCGGGCGACGGCATCGAAGCTGGCGGGGACGGTGATCAGGACCTCCTGGCGCGCGAGTTCCCATGCCGAATCCTCGGCGGCCATGGTGTGGTCCCAAGCGTGCCGTAGGTGGCGAAGGATCCAATGGACCGCCTCCACGGGCGAGATCCGTTCTATGCCCTCCGGCGCGCCCCAAGGCAGGACGGGACTGGTGCGATCGATGCCGGGGTGACAGAGCCACGACTTGGCGGAGCTGATCAGACGCGATGGATTGGCTCGGCCATACTCGAGGGCAAAGCGGCCGACAATAGGTGCCTCTCTGGGCATCCAGTCGGGACCGTGAATGCCACGGCCGCGCTCCTGTTCGGAGGGGATATAGATCGCCGACGGAAGGAGTGGCCAGGATTCGAGCTGGCCCGGCCCCGAGAGCTGCGGAATGGCCCAATCGAGCGGAGCGGGAATGTTGTCCGCTTCGGGGGCACGGACATAGGTCAGGGCGGTATGCGTGGTTCCGAGGTCGATACCGACGAGAAATGGCGTGGTTGGTTTGGACATGTGAAGGGCTGCGTCTTGGAATCGGGTTCGCGATCGTATCGAGGTTGGCCGCGGCCGGCGAGTATGTTTCGCTCTCAGGCCCCGGATTCGGGGGCTTCGACCTGGGCCGGAGCAATGATCATGGGATCGGCGGTCTCAGAGAGATCAGGGATACGGACCTCGTTCAAGCGCCAACCATGATGTTGCAAGACGCCCCGCGAAGGCGGCGGCCCGGCTGTCAGGCCTGCCCAACGCACGGCTGCGGCGGAAAGGTCCGAGGGAGGGACGATTTCCGTGCCTTCCTGGCCCTCCAAGATCGGGCTCATGGGGAAGTGCTCTTCGATCACCTTTCGACAGTTTCGATGAATCTCGCGAACGGCAGCCCCGATTTGTTGGTCGGAGTAGGAATCGAGCTCTTCATGCAGAAAGTCGATCAAACGTCCGCCACGCTGCAAGAGAAGGAGCGCCTGTGCAGCGCCTTGTCGCCGGAATTCCCCGGGGGAGGGAGGGGATACCTGAGCGGGGAGGGCGCCGATATCCTGTGCAGGCGCGCGCCATGCATCGAAAAAGGCTTGAATGGCTCGGGATAGGCGATTCATGTTGCATCTCCATGTCGTGAAACCCGCGGACAAGGGTCCGCTGAGGGCGTGCGTTGTGGCGATTCGAATAGGGTATAGTATGTCAGGTCAAGACCGGTTTCCATTTCGGCCCCATCACGATCAGCCAGGCCCGAGGCCGGAGATCCCCAAACGAGATCCGATTCGCTGTCGCTGGTGTGCCCAGGATGGAATGATAGAAGGTGCCGGCGGTCCACACCAAAGTCCGTGCCCAGAGCCCGTCCGAAATGACCATTGGTGCCGAGCGCGACTCTCCGAATGGGGAAGATACCCGTACTCCTACCCGTACTCCTACTCGTACTCGCCGCCTCATCGTGCACGTGAACGTGTACCGCTTCGCTGGGTACGTGTACGTTTCTGAGCTCGAGCTAGAGCCCGTCCGAAAAGGTCAATGGCGAAGCAAGATCGGTCTCGCTATCGGGCTCGCTATCGAAAGAACGCGGGATGGGATTCAGCATGAGAAACCGAATACCGCAACCGTATTGTTGCGGTGCTGACACAACTCGGCAGCGAAGTTTGAGCGGTCCATAAGGGCTAGGTGCCAACCAGAACAGGAATCGATTCCGATTCCGATCCCGATTCCGATCCCGACCCCGATTCAGAGACTGATCGGTAACCTATTCTACTCGTACTCGTACTCCTACTCGTACTCGCCGCCTCATCGTGCACGTGAACGTGTACCGCTTCGCTGTGTACGGGTACGTTTCTGAGCTCGAGCCAGAGCCCGACCGAAAAGGTCAATGGGCCACAACGAAAGGTCTCCGGGGCCGGATGGGGAAGACTCCCGCAGAGAACGCAGAGGGCGCAGGTACGAGTACGAGTAGGAGTAGGAGTACGAGTAGGAGTAGGAGTAAGGGCACTGGTACGAGGAAGGCGAGGCCTGCGGAAACGGCTTATCTAAAAAAAGGACCTGAAAAATGTAGGAGGCAGAGCATGAAACCTACCCACACCCATGGCCAGGTTGAAAGCGCCACCGCGTCCTCTGCGTCCTCTGCGGGAGGCTCTCCGGATGGGAAAGTCTGCTTGGAACGCGGCTACCTTTTCGGACGACCTCTGGCTATGGTACGATCGTAGTTGAAAATGGACGGGGTCGGATCCGAAACAGCGAAGGACAGAGCGCCCGAGGGCCGCGTTGACCCGCATGGGGCGGTCGTGTAGTTTGGCGGCATCTGAATCCCAAAGGAGGTTCTTAGAATGTGGAAGCCCTTGATTTCGCCATCGATCATTGCAGGCGACCTGGCCAATCTACGCCAGGATGCCATCCGTGCCGAGGAGGGCGGGGCGGATTGGCTGCACCTGGACATCATGGACGGAAATTTTGTCCCCAACATCACGTTCGGTCCCGCAACCGTCGCGGCCTTGCGACCGGCCGTGCGGTTTACACTGGACACGCATCTGATGCTGGTGCATCCGCTGAGCATGATCGAACGCTTTGCGGAGGCCGGTTCCGACCTGATCACCGTGCATGTGGAATCGACGGATCCGGTGGATGAATGCCTCGAGCTGATTCGATCCTGCGGAGCACGAACGGGGCTCTGCATCAACCCCGACACGCCGATCGAGGCGGTGGAGCCGTGGGCCGACCAGGTGGACTTGGTCCTGCTGATGTCAGTCCACCCCGGGTTTACCGGACAGTCTTTCGTGGAAGGGAGTGTGGAACGGCTGCGTGCACTGCGCGCGCTGCTGGACCGGGTGTCCAGCAATCCACCCGATCTTCAAATCGACGGTGGAATCGGACTGCATAACTGCCGCGAAATCGTGGAGGCCGGCGCGACTGTATTGGTGGCCGGGGCATCGGTCTTTCGGCAGCCGGATGTTGCCAAGGCCATCCATGATTTGCGGGAGACGGGAGCGGGCAATCTGCCACGATGAAGCCTGACTGAATCCCGCTTTCAATTTTGAGAACCGGGATTCGGCGGCTATCTTTAACGATTCGGTTTGGACCCAACCGGTGGGGAAGGGCGGTGGCCCTTTTCGACTATTGATCGGGAATATTTCTCTGGCTGTGATATGGATCGTACTCGGATTAGAAACTTCTGCATCATTGCCCATATCGACCATGGTAAGAGTACCTTGGCCGACCGCCTCCTGTTGCGCACCGGAACGATCGTACAGCGTGAGTTTCGCGACCAGGTCTTGGACGCGATGGATTTGGAGCGTGAACGCGGCATCACGATTCGCGCACATCCGGTTACGATGAACTTCCGGGCGGACGATGGCACCGCCTATGAGCTCAACCTCATCGACACGCCCGGGCATGTGGACTTCTCCTACGAAGTTTCACGCAGTCTGGCTGCGTGCGAGGGTGCTCTGTTGCTGGTGGACGCCGCCCAGGGAGTGGAAGCGCAGACCGTGGCGAACGTCCACCTGGCCATGCAGTTGAACCTGACGATCATCCCCGTGATCAACAAGATCGACCTGCCGGCTGCGGATGTGGAGCGGGTATGCCACCAGATCGAGGACATGCTTGCGATCCCCCGCGAGGAGGTCGTCCTGGCGAGCGCAAAAGAGGGGATCGGCACCGACGACATCCTCAAGGCGATCATCGATCGGATTCCGGCGCCCGCACCACAGGTGGACACCCACCTGCGGGCAATGGTCTATTCGGCCAGCTTCGACACCTATCGCGGGGTCGTGACCTACATACGTGTGAAATCGGGCACGCTGCGTACGGGAATGCACGTTGACTTCATGCGCTCGGGCGCCCAGACGGAGGTCAAGGAACTGGGGATCTTTGCGCCGCAGCCGATACCGGTCAAGGTCCTGAAGCAGGGCCAGGTCGGATACCTGATCGGCTCGATCAAGAGCCTGGACGAGATCAAGATCGGGGATACGATCACCGATACGCAGTCGCCCGCGCCGCAACCGCTTCCCGGATTCAAAGAAGTCCAGCCCATGGTCTTCAGCGGAATCTATCCGATCAACACTTCGGACTATGAGGCGCTGAAGCAGAGCATCGACAAGCTGCGCCTGAACGACCCGGCATTGGTCTACCAGGCCGAGAATTCGATCGCGCTGGGCTTCGGTTTTCGCTGCGGGTTTCTTGGTCTGCTGCACATGGAGATCGTGCAGGAGCGTCTTCGGCGCGAGTATGACATGGACATCATCTCGACATACCCGAGCGTGGTCTACAAAGTCGTGCTGACCTCGGGGGAAGAGCTGGATGTCGACAATCCGATGCACCTGCCCGAGGTGACGAAGATCAAGGCGATCAAGGAGCCGCTGGTGGAGGCGCTCATTATCATCCCCAGCAACAGCCTGGGGGATGTCATGCAACTGATTCGGGAAAAGCGCGGCGAGTGCACCCATACAGAGAGCGTCGACTCGACCCGCATCGCCTTGACCGTGACCTTGCCGCTGAGCGAGATCCTGGTCGATTTCAATGACCGCCTGAAGAGCATGACCCGCGGTTTCGGCTCGATGGACTACCATCACAAGGGCTTTGAGGAATCGCACATGGTCAAACTGGACTTGCTGGTCAATGGGGAGAGCGTGGACGCCTTCTCCTGCATTGTCCACTCCACCAAGGCCCAAGCCCGAGGACGCAATCTCGTCAGCAAGCTCAAGGAGGTCATTCCCCAACAGCTCTACCAGGTTGCCTTGCAGGCCGCGATCGGCGGTAAGATCATCGCCAGGGAAAACGTGCGTGCCCTAAGGAAGAATGTCACCGCCAAATGTTACGGTGGTGACATCACTCGAAAGCGCAAGCTCCTCGAAAAGCAGAAGGAGGGGAAAAAGCGCATGAAGCAGGTCGGCAAGGTAAACATTCCGCAGGAAGCCTTTATTAGCGTGCTGAAGGCATAGATCACGGCTCTCAGGCGCAATCGCCAGGGACGAGAACGATAGAAAGACCGCATCCCCATGGCCACAACCACGAAGACCGAATCCGAAAAGCCGGCGAAGGCGCCCTCCGCAAAGCTGGTTCGAAACACACTCAAAGAGGCGAAAAAGCTGCTTGCGTACCACCGGGACCTGCTGAAACCCGAGGACGCGTCCGCATTCGAGCAGAGTATTGGAGACGTCCAAAAAACCCTTGCCGATCGAGATCTGAAGCAGTGCCAAGCGGGAATCTCCCGATTGGAAGAAGAAGCAGCTCGGTACTTCCCCAAGGCCGCATCAGGCTTTCGCGAATGGGTCGAAATCATTGCCGTTGCAGCCATTGTGGCCTTTGGATTTCGCACATTTTTCCTGCAACCGTTCAAGATCCCCACCGGCTCCATGCAACCTACGCTGTATGGTATCTACCCGGGCGAAACCAGCTATCTGGAGGACGACAATCCGTCCCCCATGGTACAACTCTTCGAAAAGATCGCCTTCGGAAAAGTCTTTGTCGATGGCGGTTACAGAACCAAAGGCGACCACATCTTTGTCGATCGGCTGACCTACCATTTTCGCCGTCCCACCCGCGGGGAGGTCATCGTTTTCGATGCGGAAGGAATTCCGGGGATCGTCCAGACCGGCAAGTTCTACATCAAACGCTTGGCTGGGATCGGTCCTGAAGAGATCCAGATCAAGGCGCCCTACCTCTATGCCAACGGCAAGCGGGTCGAGGACGAACCGTTCCTGAAGATCTACAGCATGAAATGCCCATCCTGCGGCACCGTCGGAGATTTTTCTCCTGAGACACACGCTCAAAACCAAGCGATCTGTCACCACTGCGGCATGACCCGCTATCACGGGTACATCAACCCCATGTATTACCCTCATGCGCAGTATTTGTTGACCCCCGATAACGTCTTTCAGATCCCCGCCGACCACTACTTCGCCCTGGGTGACAATTCCCGCAGCAGCTCCGACAGCCGGTTCTGGGGGAGTTTCGAACATACCCGGCTGGTCGGCCGCGCGGTCTTTATGTACTGGCCGTTCAACGAGCGCTGGGGCCCCATCCGCTGATTGCCATCCGCCTGGTCCGCCTGGTATAGGGAGGGACCCACACGCCGCACCCCAGGTGGGGATCCGCCCAGGCGGACTTCAAGTGTTTGGAAACAAGGAGGAACAGATGTCGAACGATTCGTCCCGGAGTCTGCTCCGGTCCCTGAAACGCGCAGGGCTTTGTTGGCTCGCGGTCTGCACCCTCAGTGTGATCGCCCGGGGCGCTGTCGAACCTGATTCCGAGCTTCGGGCGGGCGAATGGACCTCCTTTCAGACCGCAACGCCCTGGGATGCAACCATCGATATTCGGTCCGACCTCGCGATCGTATACGGCGTGAACAGCTCCCTGCCCGCCCGCGTCCAATCCTGGCGGGAACAGGGATATCGGGTCGCGTTGATGACCGGCGCAGCATGGGGCGGGTATCAGGACTATATCGAAGGGCGTTTCGACGGCCGGCGGCATGACGATGAAGGGCAGGTGGCTCAGGACGGGACGCGCATCATGCACGATCCGACCGTTCCTTATATGGTGCCAACCCAAGCGTACATTGAATATCTGAAATCGTTGGTCCGCCAGGCGATCGACGCGGGTGTCGATGCGATTTTCCTCGAAGAACCGGAGTTCTGGGCTAGGGCAGGGTACAGCGAAGGCTTTAAACGCGAGTGGCAGGCGTTCTACGGCGAGCCTTGGCAAGATCCCGCCTCCAGCCCCGAGGCGACTTACCGTTCCCAACAGCTCAAATACCATCTCTATCTCCGGGCCCTGGATGCCATCTTCGCCGACGCCAAGGCATACACCCGACAACAGCGAGGGCCCGATGCCGAGATGCCGTGTCTGGTGCCCACCCACAGCCTCATCAACTACACGAATTGGGGGATCATCAGCCCGGAATCCCTGCTCGCTCATTCCCCGAACGTGGACGGCTACATCGCCCAGGTCTGGACCGGGACCGCACGTACTCCAAACCTCTACGAAGGGGTGACCGCCGAGCGTACCTTCGAATCCGCATTGCTCGAGTACGGCCAGATGGCCGCGATGACGCGGCCGACCGGCAGGCGCGTTTACTTCCTGACCGACCCGATCGAGGACAACCCCCGGTACACATGGGAGAACTACCGCGAAAACTACCACGAGACCTTTATCGCACAGCTGTTGTATCCCGAGGTCTCCTCGTACGAAGTCGTCCCTTGGCCGGACCGCGTCTTCCGGGGGCTCTATCCTTCTGAGGGTTCCCCCGAACGTGTCCGCATCCCGCAGTCCTATGCCACGGAACTGATGGTGCTCTTCAATGCGCTTGCCGAGATGCACGCAGCGGAGCCGGTCCTGTGGCACCTTGGTGCAGACGCAGGGATCGGGGTCGCGCTCAGCGACACCATGATGTTTCAACGCGAGCCACGCGTGGAGGATCCACACCTCTCCAATCTCTTCGGGATGGCGATGCCGTGGGTGAAGCGTGGCTTCGGAGTGCGTCTAGTCCAGCTCGAAAACGTCGAGGAGCCCGGCGTTTTTGAGGGGGTTCAGCTCTTGCTGACCTCGTTCTCCTTCATGAAATGCAAACGTGAAGTCGAATTGCAACGAATTGTGGAATGGGTTCGTGAAGAGGGCGGGGTTTGCGTCCTTTTCGACGATCGCAGGGACGCATTCAACGAGATACGCGAGTGGTGGAACGAAGGGCAGGCGCCCCACGCGATGACCGGTCCCGCAGCACGTTTGATCGAGTTGTTCAAGGTGGGAGACCAACCCGGTATATACGCCTGTGGAAAGGGCGTATTTGCCTGGGAGCCGCGCGACCCGATTCTCTTTGCCTCCGCACGCAACGGAGCGGATGAACTGATCGGTGTAGCTGCGGCAGCCGCGCGCAAGGCTGGACTTCCGCAAGACCTCGAGGCCATTCGCCCCGCGTTCGACCTGAAGCGGGGCATGTACCGGGTTGTCGCCGCTCCGGATGAATCTCCGGCGAGCGCGCCCTATCGGATGGAAGGCCCCTATATCGACCTGTTTGATCCCGAGCTCCCGATCCGTGTCGACCCAGTAATCCCACGCGGCGGTGTAGGTTTTTATCTGGATTTGAGCGCGCATCGGCGGCAGGCGCCACTCGAGGTCCTGGCCTCTTCCCTTCGAGTCGAAAGAGCGGTCGACGTCAGACCCGGTGCGGATGAGGTGGAGGGCCTGCGACTCCACCTGCGGGGACCATCCAGGGTGCGGGGAATTCTTCGCTTGGCCGCCGCGATCCCCCCGGTCGCCGTGGAGTGGACGGGAGAGGGCGAATCACCGGTTCAGCTATCCGTGCCTGAGGTGGATCCCTATGGCACGATTGCGGTTACTCTTCCCAAAGACAGCGCTGCGAAAGAGGCTGAAGCATGGTCGGGAGTCCTGACGATTTTCTGGAAACAAAAGCCATAACGACCGGATTCCAATCAGACAAGACCAATCCGTGTAACCGCTTACAGGCGCCTGTTCCCGGGGATACTCGCCGGGGCGGCATGCGGAACGATTCGATTCACGCAATCGGCAGACGGGCGTTTACCATCATAGACCTGCTCGTGTTGGTGCTGATGGTTTCGATTCTGATCATATTGCTTGCCATGCTACTATAACCCTCAGACCCGACGGCCGGGGTCCGGCTCGGTTGCCGTTCAGCAACAAAGAACAGAGTCGGAGCTGCAATTCCTGTTAGATCGATCGAGAGTACAACATGGGTGAACCCAAGGACGCATCTTCATTGCTCAGACTGACCCCATTCGGGCGAAAGGAATGGGGGCTTTGTCTTGCCCTTGGGGTAGGGGGCGGGATCCTTTTGTTGATCGCGCTCGGGCTATTGGCGGGTGCATGGTCCTGGGGGGGAGCCCTTGGCGGGGTAGCGATCGTCGGCGGCCTCATGGGGACTCTTTTCTTTCGCGATCCCCCAAGGAAGGTTGACGATGATCCCGCTTCGCTCGTTGCACCTGCCGATGGTGTGATTGTGGATATCGAAAAGGTGTTTCTGCGTGAAGTCGACGAGTTCGATGCAGATGCGGAATTCCTTCGAATTGGGATCTTTCTGTCGGTCTTAGATGTTCACATCAACCGCTCACCCTGCAGCTGGAAGGTCGCTTTCAAGAGCTACAAAGAGGGCAAGTTCCACGATGCCCGCAGTCCCTTGGCTGCCAAGGAAAACGAATCGCTGTTGATAGCGGGCTGGGGGGAGGTTCTAGGTGAAAAAATACCGATCGCAGTGCGCCAGGTGTCGGGCGCCATTGCACGGCGGATTGTCTGTAGCGCCCAGACCGGGGACGCTCTTCAGAAGGGGCAGCGCTACGGAATGATCAAGTTCGGATCGAGGACCGAGCTCTTCCTGCCGGCCGATGGAGCGTTTGAGCTATCGGTAGGTCTTGGGGATCGGGTTCGAGCCGGAACAACCGTTCTTGCCTGCTGGACAGGGAGGCCTCGCGAATGACGCGGGCGGAAGTGCACCGGTTTTTGAGCGAGAACCCCTGGATTCAGTATGTGCCGAACACCCTGACCATCGGGAATACGCTCTGCGGATTTTCGGCGGTTCTCTATACGCTATTCGCCTATGATGCACAGTCGGAAGTCACGTCCACATCGGTCTTTGGTATCGCGGCTGGAATCATTCTTTTCGCAACTCTATTCGATACCTTGGACGGGTTCGCCGCCCGGGTCTTCAATGCGGCCAGCATCCGCGGAATGGAAATGGATTCCCTCTCCGATATGGTCTCCTTCGGAGTGGCTCCAGCGACTTTAGTGGCGGTCATGGTCCACCGGTTGCGTGATCAAGCGGAGATCCACTATTCCCTGGTCTGGCTCTTTTGCGCGATGTATATTGCGACGGTTGCACTGCGTCTTTCCCAGTACAACACATCGGTGATTCAGGGGAAGAAATTCGGGCCCCTCTTCAAAGGATTACCCTGTCCGGGGGCGGCGGCAGGCATCTGCTCCCTGGTGTTTTTGTATGTCTCCAACACCGTGGCCCTGTACAATGCACTCCGCCTGCTGCCGCCATACTGCGCCGTTGTGAGCCTATTGATGGTAAGTCCGTTTCACTACACGCACATGGGGCGTTGGTTATGCACTTTACGCAGGAGCAGGCGGCGCATAAGCATGGCCTTGGCGGCGATTCTCCTGTTGTTGATCTGGCCGGTCTACACCTTTTTTGCGATGGTCAACCTCTACATCCTCTCCGGACCGGCCTATGCGTTGTACCTCTATTTGAATCGTAAAAAGAAAGTAGGGCAGAGATGCCTGGATGGATCCAATTTGTGAGGCAGAGCTTGTCTCACCCACAACAGGTCGGGGCGATCTGCGCCAGTTCGCGCAGCATGGGCTGGACGATGACGGATGCAATCGGCATCGGGGATGCGAAAAACATCGTTGAATTGGGCCCGGGCGACGGGGCGTTTACGGAGGTCATCCTGGAGCGGATGTCGCCGGATGCTCACCTGATGGCAGTCGAGATCAACCCGGAGTTCAGCGCTCGCCTTCGCGGTCGATTTCCGCAGATCGTGGTTAAGAACGGTTGTGTGTCGGAGCTGTCGAAGATGTTGGAGGAAGAGCAGATGGGGGCGCCTGAGGTGGTCGTCTCCGCATTGCCCTGGTCGGTTTTCCAGGAGGAATTGCAGGACAAGCTGCTGTCGGCGGTTGTGGCCGCGATGGCGGTGGGGGGACGCTTTTCGACGATCGCCTATGTTTCAGGCCTGTTCCTACCGCCTGCTCGAAAGTTTCGCCGGAAGCTCAGCCAACACTTTGAGACGGTGGAGTGTTCACCCATCCAGTGGAAGAATCTGCCACCGGCGATCACCTACCGCTGTCGGAAGGGGGAATGAGGCCCTGCCCAATTGCGATCGTGATGGGTATCCAGGCGGTTCCCACGGCCTCGGTTTCGAAAGGGCGCGGGATGGATTCGAACACCAGAAACCGGGGAGCGCAACGGTACGGTTGCGGTGCTCACAAAACTCAGCAGCGAAGTTTGAGCAATGCTCAGAGGGCCAGGTGCCAAACAGAACAGGAATCGACACCGATCCCGACACCGATTCAGCCAATTATCGGGCTGACCGGGCTGATCGGGCTGACCGGCAACCATTGACTGGATGCGAGACCTGAAGGAGCGCACCTTTTCGGACGACCTCAAGCCGTATCGATCTAGCAACACCGGCCTCTCCAAAGCCGATGGCCACAGGCCGGAACAACTTTTTCATCGACGGATGTTACAAATTGAACCTAGGATGGGTCTTATTGGATAGGTTGGGCATTGGGGCTCGACATTTGAAGGGGAACCGGTTTTACACGGACGGAACCAGGCCACTTGATTCACTCTTTTTGAAGATAAGGAGCTGTATTCGAATGAAACTCGCGTATCGTAGCAATCAAAAGGGGTTTACACTGATTGAACTCCTCGTGGTCATTGCCATCATCGCCATTTTAGCATCGATGATGCTTCCTGCGCTTGGTGCTGCCCGGGAGGCGGGCCGATCCGCCGCTTGCATCAACAATCTGAAGCAATTCGGGATTGCCCTGACGATCTATGCCGACGACAGCGACGGCAAATATCCAAGCCCGACGGGATGGCTGGTGGCAGGGGGAAGCCGGGACATCACCACGGGGACGATGTACAAGTATTTGCAGACCAAGAAGATCTATCTTTGCCCCACCGATGCCATCAAGAAAGAGCGCACGAGTCGGGAAAACAACCGCTGGAACGACTTCAGCTATTCGATCAACTACAACACTTCATGTGTGGGTGATGGGCAATGCTTTAAGGCGACCTTCGAGCGGCCTTCGGAGACCTTCACGTTTATGGAAGAAGACAATTCGTCGCCGCTGAACGACGGGTATGTGGTCCCGAACGGCCTGGACATCCTTTCGTACCGCCACAAGGATCGCGGCAACGTCCTCATGGGGGACGGTCATGTGGAGACGATGTCCGCGGACCAGTATGAGCGGGTCATGACGGACGTGAACAACATCTTCTGGAAGCCGATGGGCGCGACCTGGGAAGACTGACCGGGTGACAGGAGAGTGCTCCCGTGGTATGAGGCTGTCCGAAAAGGTCAATGGCGAAGTAAGATCGGGGTCGGGGTCGCTATCGGTCTCGGTACCGAAAGGACATGGGATGGGATTCGGGCACGAGAAACCGGTTAGCAATTGGGTATTGTTGCTTGCGGTGCTGACACAACTTGGCAGTCAAGTTTGACCGGTCCATGAGGGCCAGGTGCCATTCAGAACAGGACTCGATTCCGGTGTCTGGAGGCGATGCCTAAAGGAGCGCACCTTTTCGGACGGTCCGTAGCTTGATTGGAACGAAACAAAACCGCGGCCTGTGTGGACCGATCCACACGGGCCGCGGCCCGTTTTCCCAAATCAATTACGTCGCATAATGTATATTATGTTACATTTTGAAACCGTCGGGACAAAACGGGCCGGTCGATCCAGCACAGATCGACCGGCCCGTCATGAATGGTTGGTTGGATCATTGCGGCTGCGACTGACTGGCAACCACGCAAACCCCTACCAATCGATGGTCATGGCGTAAAGACCTTGCCGCAGTTGCCACACTGCGCACTCTGACCCGGGGCGATGCCCGCCACGTTGTTCTTCGCGCCGCAGTTTGGACAGATCGCAATCGTCTCTGAGCCGGTTTCCGGTTGGGTCGTGATCGTCCCGCCCGATTGCTGGCTCGCACGCTCGTCTGCAGCACTGCCCAGCACGCCGCCTGCCAACGCGCCACCCATGGCTCCAACTCCGGCTCCTTCCAGGCCGCGTCCGCTCTGGTGTCCGATGATGCCGCCCAGAATCGCTCCCGTCGCTGCACCGGCAACCGCTCCCTGCTTGGTCTTCTGGGATTGCCCAGACTGGCAGCCGCTCACCATCAGTGCGCCGGCCAGGATTCCTGCCAAACCAAATTGCTTCCATATTGAGATCTTCATCTCCAGTGCCTCCTTAGCTGAGCCGTGCATCGTATCGGTCGGTGGTCGATTCCCCCGCACCGACTCATTCTCTGTCGATTGTCTTTCGCCTTTGCCATCTCCGCACTCCTCAGTGCGGTCTGAAAGGTTTCGGTTTCCCTTTAGTATCGCACAGGAAACAGTTTATTCATCCAATTCCTCGTCCGCTTCTCAGATCCCCCCATAGACCTCCATGTATCGGGCCGCTACGCGGTCCCAGCTATGGTCCTCCCTCATCCCCTCCGCTTGGATCCGAGCCCACTCTCCTGGCGCATGGAAGGCAGCGACCGCACGACCGACCGCCTCCAGCAGTTCCGGGGAATCATAGCCTCTGAACTGGAAGCCGTTGCCCGATCGGCCGTCCCAATCCCGGACGGTATCCGCCAGGCCGCCCGTGGAGCGCACAATGGGAACGGTCCCGTACACCAGCGAATAGAGCTGATTGAGGCCACACGGTTCAAACCGGCTCGGCATCAGGAAGAGGTCCGCCCCAGCCTCAATCAGATGTGCCAACCGGTTGTCGTAGCCGATCCGCACCGCGACAGAGCCAGGATAGCGCTTTTCCAGTTCCCGCAACTCCTGCTCATAGCGATCGTCACCCGAGCCCAGAAATACCACGCGCGCCGGCAGATCCACGATCGAATCCATCGCAGGGAGCAAAATGTCGAGCCCCTTCTGCTCCGCCAACCGACCCACCCATCCGAGAATCGGGAGCTTTCGCTTCGGATCTGCTCCCAACCCCATCTCTTCAAGAAGCGCCTTTCGACAGGTCCACTTGCCTGAGAGGTCGTTGACGCTGTATTGAGCCGGAATCAATGGGTCGACGGCGGGATCCCATTTTTGTCGGTTCACACCGTTCAGAATGCCATGCAAATCGCGAGCCCTGGACCGAATGACCTCGTGCAGGCCGCACCCAGACTCCTGTGTCTGGATCTCCTGCGCGTAAGTGGGACTCACCGTTGTCAGGCGATCCGCGAAGAGGATGCCGGCCTTCATGAGATTGATGTTGCCGTAGAATTCCAGCCCGGCAGGACTGTAGAACTCGTCCGGCAGGTTCATCATCGGAAAGTCCAGTCCCCAGAATGTGCCTTGGTAAGCCAGGTTGTGAATGGTGAACACGGTACCGGTACCGGAAAAAAAGCCGCTCACCTGTTTTTCCAACTTGATGAACAACGGAACCAAGGCGGTCTGCCAGTCGTGGGCATGAAAGATATCCGGACGCTGATTGAGCAGGCGCGGGAGTTGACAGGCAGCCTTGGAGAAGAAGATGAACCGCTCGGAGTTGTCGTCGTAATCTCCGCGTGTGGTCCCATAGAGGCTGGAGCGATCAAAATACTCATCTCTGCGAATGAAGAACAGCCGGACGCCGTCGTCGGCCTTCCCTTGCAGGATGCGGGCTCGGACCTGGCGGTCGCCCAACTCGATGGAGAGATCCATCCCGAGATCCTCGACCTCGATCTTTTCCCAGATCGCGCGGTAGAAAGGCAACACGCAGGTCACCTCAGCCCCAGCGCCGGCGAGCGCAGCTGGCAGGTCCGCTATCACATCCGCCAGCCCCCCCGTTTTCGCGTAAGGGGCCATCTCGCTGGCCGCCATCCAGATTTGCATAGCTCAACTCCTCACTTTCCACACACCAAACACTCGCCCCTGTTCAGCCTGAAACCACGCTCGGTCGCCTTGCTGCACTGTGTGGCAATCGGTTGACGACAAGCGGGATGCGATCCTATTCACTCGCTCGGTTGAAGGCGAAGCAAAACCTGGATCTCATCGAGTCTCTGCACCTCGAGAACCCAGCCATCTCCCCGTGCGTTGTTCCATGCGCCTTCCTGGGTTGCCGACTCCTCGAACCGGACGGCATCGCCCTTCCAAGCGGTCAACGCCTTACGGTACCCCTTCAGGAACTCGTCAGCCTCGGCCGGTGAGTCCCAGGCCGACCACCACGCCCAACCATAGGCCGGTGAGGAGCCGGTGTTCGGGAAGCGGTAGAAATACCATCGGTCACCATTCCAGCCCATCGCCGGACCGATCGCCTGAAACGCATTGAGGTGGTGCGTGAAAAAGAGGCGCATCCCGAGTTCGCCTGCACAGTTTTCCACGAGGAGTTCCACCTCTTTGTCCTCGAACGGATCCAACCCGGGAGGGACCGCCATCGGGACCTCCGGTATCGGGTAGTATTTCTCGGGGTGAAGGACTTGTTCCGTGGTCGTCGGTGGGTTCTCCAGGGTGTGGTTCAGGAGCCGGATGCCGCCGAAACCGACCAGATCATCGGTGAATTTCCGCCCACCGAGATAGGGAAAGGTCAACATCTCCCGCATATACAGCGGCGCCTGGGCGATCTGTTTGTACCCGCCCCCGCCTACGGAGGTCAGTTCCTCAAGGCTGACCGTTTCAGTCAACGGATCCTGGGTGAAGAAGGCGTCCATCAGCCTGGTGGCGCTTCCCTCAAGGGCACAGGAGATGGCCAGGATTTTATCGTCATTGCCCTTCTCGTTGAGCGGCAGCTCTTCGAGTCGGTAATGCTGATCCTCCAAGGCATGCGTCAGCTCGTGTGCCAGCAGCATCCGGTTGATCGCCCCCTCATAGGCATTGGCATCCAAGGTGACCAGTCGATTGCTGACCGGTTCGTAAAAGGCCCCGATCTGCTCCTCGAGCAACGAAAGATACATCGTTGCCAGGTCGGCTCCAGCCCCTTCCGGGATGAACCCGAGGTGCTCGAAGGCAAGACCCTCGATTCGCAGCTCCTCCTTGGAATAGACCTTGAATATCTCCTCTTCCAGGATCGCTTTGAGGTCCGATCGCTCTAAGGTCAAATACTCCACGGGCTCCTTAAATTTCAGCCCGCGCAATTTCTCGACGGTTCTTTCAATTTCCCTGAAAACAGGTGAGTCTATTGCAACGGCACGGCTCAAATCAGGCGGCTCCAATTCGCCCGCCCCTCCGCCGGTGGAGTTCGAAGGCTCGCCCCCTCCGGCAGGCCCGCCTGTGGGGGTTGACGGGTTCTGCGCGATACCGGTCCCTGCCAGGAGGGACCCTATCATGATCGCGGCCACCATGGATGATGCACTTGGTTTCATAGGCTCACTAAACAGAGGAATTGCATCCAATGCAACACCATCCTGGGCTTCCAAAGTCCCACGCTCTCTCTCCGCAAGCGCGATCGGTCCTGGCATGCTTACGTCAGCCGGGACACCCACCCTTGACGGCACAGGAGTTGGGACGTCGACTTCCCAGAAAGAACAGAAAGGGCCTGCAATCCGCCCTGAATGAACTGGAGCGGGCCGGCCTGATTCGCAAGGCGGGAGGCGGCCATTCCTACCTGGTCGCCAAGGGCAAAAAGAACTATATCGGTCGCCTCTCCCTGAATCCGCGAGGATTTGGATTTGTTCAATGCGATGAGTTGCCGGGAAGCGATGTCATGATCCCGGCTCGGCATATCGGCAGCGCCCTGCACGGCGACCTGGTCTCCATCTCTTTGCTGCCGTCTACGAAAGAGACCCCGGACCAGGGCACGCGCCTTGCCGGCAGGATCAATCACATCCAAGAGCGGGCCGACCATCGAATCACCGGCATTCTCCGCGCCGAGGGCGATCATTGGTGGCTCATGCCCTCCCCCAATCGATTTGGGCTGCCCGCTATTCGCCTTTCCGGCAATCAGCAGGATGCCGCCCAGCAGGAGATCGCCACCCCAGTCGAGGGCGCGTGGGCCATGTGCCGCATCGTGGAATGGACCACGGCCGGCGAGGGAAGTCCGGTCGGACTGCTGACGCGTGTCTTCCCGCCTGCGTCGGAGGGCAGATCCCCCTACTTTCTCATTGAGGCGCGCAACGGACTCCCCGGACCGTTCCCGGAAGAGCTTGAACGGGAGGCGGGCCGGCTCGCCAAGATGGCGGACTCCAGCGCGGATGAGGCCGCTCGCGTTGATCTGCGCAAGATACGGACGATCACGATCGATCCTACGGACGCCGGCGACTTCGACGATGCGATCTCCCTGGAGGTCCTTCCCGACGGAAACTGGCTCCTTGGGGTACACATCGCCGATGTCAGCCACTTCGTTCAGCCAGGCAGTGGTCTCGATCGGGAGGCATGCGCCCGCGGCAACAGCGTCTATCTTCCCGGCAAGATGATCCCCATGCTTCCCAAGGTCCTGTGTCAGGACCTGTTGAGCCTCCGCCCGCACGAAGATCGCCGCACGATCTCGGTCCTCCTGGAATACACCCCCCCACCCAACGCGGTCCTTCGTGGACGCACCTTCGAACTCACACTCATTCGCTCCGCGGGCCGGCTCACGTACGAGCAGGTCGAGGGTTTTCTGAAGGGGGCGAAACCGCTCCCCTCCCCCACCCTCGAGCCTGATTTGAACCGCCTGGCCGACTTGGCCGGGGACCTCCGGGCACAACGGATGGCCCACGGTGCGGTCGACCTAGATGTACCGGAGTTGGAGGTCGTGGTCGACCCAGCGTTCGAGCCGCTCGACGTACGATCCAATCCGGCGGACACATCCCACCGCCTGATCGAGGAGATGATGCTTGCAGCCAATAAAGCGGTGGCGGATGAATTCCAGGCGCACAACGTGCCCTGCCTGTTTCGGGTCCATGACGCCCCCCCGCTGGACCGTTTGATGCGTTTGAACCGCGAGGTCGCAGAACTGGGCCTGACCACACGCCGTCTGCGCCATCGCAGCGATCTACAACGGCTGATCGATCGCTATGCCGGAACCCCGGTGGAGAACACCCTGCGTTTTCACGTCCTGCGTGCCATGAGCCGGGCCTGCTATTCACCGGAGGTACGTGCGCACTACGGCCTGGCCGAGTCGCAATACCTCCACTTCACCTCCCCCATCCGCCGATACGCAGATTTACTGGTGCACCGAGCGCTGCGCCATTGGAAAGGATGGCCACATGGGCAGGTGCAGGAACCCGACATCCTCAACCAGGCCGCTCTACACCTCACCGATCTGGAAGGCAAGGCACAGGAGGCGGAGCGTGAGGCCACCCGCCTTCTCACCATGCAGTATTTGGATCGCCGACATCGGGCAGGACAATTGCCACCTATGGAGGCGGTCATACGTACCGTCCATCCCGACGGCGTGGCCGTGGAACTCTTGGAGTACATGCTCAACGCGTCGATCCACCCCGCGGAATTGAGCCGCTGCGGGTACAAGTACATGCGCAAGCTCCGCTGCTATCAATCCCGCAAGGGCGGGGACTCCCTCTTTACCGGCGGAACCATCCAGGTCCAAATCAAACGGGTGGATTTCGAGGCCAGAGAGCTTTGGGTGCGCCCCGCAATTCGCGGACGCTAGTGGTCGCCTGAAAAGGTAGCCGCTTTACCAACCGGACTTTCCCATCCGGATCCGGAGGGCCTCCCGCAGAGGGCGCGGTGGCGTTTTCGACCTGGCTGGAGCCCGTCCGAAAAGCTCGGGGTCGCTATCGGTCTCGGTATCGAACGGACGCGTGATGGAACGCGCCCTTTCGAAGGATTGAGCCACAGAGACCACAGAGTTCACAGAGAGAGATTCTTCCTTTAGCCATCGACGAGACAACCCCTACTTCAGCCGGGTTACGTAGAGATGGGAAAAAGCGCCCGCCTCTGTGTTCTCGGTGACCTCTGTGGCAGGACTTTTCTCACCAGCGTTCGTCCGAAATGGTCAATGGTGAAGCAAGCTCGGGCTCGCTATCGGCATCGGTATCGAAGGGACGCGTGATGGGATTCGGCCATGCAGAACCGGGTACCGCAACCGTATTGTTGCGGTGCTGACACCACTTGGCAGCGAAGTTTGAGCGGTCCGTGAGGGCCAGGTGCCATGCAGGGCAGGGATCGATTCCGATTCCGATTTCGATTTCGATTTCGATCGCGATTCAGACAATGATCTGACGGATCGGCAACCCCTCGTACACGTACACGTACACGTACACGTACTCGTACTCGCCGCATCATCGTGTACGTGTACGTGTACCGCTTCG